>CAUABY010000022.1 GCA_958427375.1 uncultured Eubacteriales bacterium | reverse complement strand
TCTCTTTCCTCAGGTTTCTTTATTTTGTTCTACCCCAACTATTGACTCAGAGCCATTTTTAGTTTAGAAGTTACTTTTAGTTAGAACCTGTTACTTGTCCTTGCCTTTCTTGGCCTTTTTGCGCGCTTTCGCCCCGTACACAAACTTTACGCCCACAACGATGAGAACAAAGAGCACGGAGGCGGCTATCCATACGCTGAAAATCGGTGCCGCGTTCGCCATAATCAAGCCTCGCTTACTTGTTCGCGTGCTTGGCGTACCAGAACATCCAAGCTACTATCCCCACAAGCGCGACGATTACCACAAGGCCGAGCACTAAATTCAGCGCGCCGCTCACTAGGCCGGAGAAGAACCTGATAAGCCCTATCACAGCGCCTAAAAGCACCGCGGCCACAACTATTGCTATAATTACACCGGCTTTATTTTTCATTATAATCTCCCCCATGATATTTTATATAATTTATCCTATTTCGTTTCCAAGCCGCGCCAAAACATCCTCAAAGTACCGCGGCAGCGGCGCTTCAAGCTGCATATGCTCACCCGTGCGCGGGTGGATGAATTTCAGCCGCCGCGCGTGCAGGCACTGCCCCTCAAGCCCCTTTTCCGGGCTAAGCGCGCCGTAGGTATAGTCGCCTAAGAGGGGATGGCCGATGCTCGCCATATGTACGCGGATTTGGTGTGTGCGCCCTGTGCGCAGGCGGCACTCCACAAGCGTGTAGCCGTTATATCGCGCAAGCACGCTCCAATCCGTCACGGCGGGGCGGCTGTTCTTCTCGGTCACGGCCATGCGCTTTCTGTCCGTGGGGTGGCGGCCTATGGGCCTGTCAATGGTGCCGCTCTCCTCGCGCAGTCTGCCGCGCACAACGGCCACATACTGCCGCGATAGGCTTCTGTCCGCAAGCTGGGCGCTGAGCGCCGCGTGCGCAAAGTCGTTCTTGGCGACAATCAACAGCCCCGATGTGTCCTTGTCAATGCGGTGGACGATGCCGGGGCGGCGCTCCCCGCCGATGCCGGAGAGCGAATCGCCGCAGTGGTGCAGCAGCGCGTTGACAAGCGTCCCGTCCGGGTGGCCGGGCGCGGGATGAACCACCATACCGCGCGGCTTGTTGACGACAATCAAATCGTCATCCTCATACACGATGTCCAGCGCGATATCCTGCGCCGCGAGCGGCACGACCGCGCAGACCGGGACAACAACCGTGATTTCATCATTCGCTGCGCATTTATAATTCTTCTTCGCCGCCGCGCCGCCGACTGTCACCGCGCCCTCGTCAATAAGGCGCTGGGCGGCACTGCGCGACAGCCCCTCCACATTATGCGCAAGGAGAGCGTCGAGTCTTTCGCCGCTCTCCTTTGCTGTGATTTTAATAATATTTCCGTCCATTATTTGAACTCGTTTAATATGTCGTCAAGCGAGAACTCATCCGCCGCGGGCGCGGCTTTCGGGGCGGGCGCCGCCTTAGGCGCGGGCGCGGGCGCCGGGGCAGGAGCCGCCGCCGGTGCTGCCGGTGCCGCCTTGGGTGCCGGGGCGGGCTCCGCGGCCGTGGTCTGGGCCTGCTTTACGCCCATGGCCTGCGCCATGGAGCTGTTGGCCTCGCGGCTGTCCACGCGCTTGTTCGCGCGCTCCCACTCGGCAAAGGGGTCGGCCGGGTCATAGGCGGGCGCCTTGGCCACGTCGGCGGGCCTGGCCGAGGCGGCACTGCGCTGCTCGGCGCGGAACTTCTCCGCGGCCTCGTCGCGCTTTGTGCGCTTGGCCTCCGCTCTCGGCGCGCGGTATGTTCCGGAGGGCGCGGATTTGCCGAAGCCGTCCAGCTCGCGGTCGGACGTGCGGGCGCGGGCGGTATTCAGAGTCTCCTGCGTATTGCTCTGGGCGCGGCGGGCGTTGAAGCGGGGCGAAGAGGCTTCGCTGTCGTCATCGGCGGCGTACTTATCCCCACGCTTGGCGAGCTTCTCGCGTCTGGCCTCGGCCTTGGGGCGCTTGGCGGGCTTGACCTCGGCGACGGCGTCGCGCATGCTCACGCGGTCGTCGTCCTCGTCATCCTCCTCGTCAAACTCGTCCGGCGCGCGGTTTAGCTTCTCCTCCTTGCCGAAGATGATGTAGATAATAAACAAGATTGCAAAGACCGTGATGAAGATATCGGCCACGTTGAACACCGCAAAATTGAACAGGTCAATTTTGAACATATCCACAACATAGCCGTACAGAATACGGTCAAGGCAGTTGGACAGGCCGCCCGCGGTCACAAGCACTAGGCACCAGCGGCCGAATCTGCCGTTGATGAAGTTTGTGACGAGGGCGAGTATGACCGCGACGGTGAACACGGCGGTGAGTATAATGAAGTATATTCTCGCCCCGCCGCCGGCCAAAAAGCTGAACGCGGCGCCGTCGTTGTGTACGCGGACAAGACTGAGGATGCCGGGAAGAAGCGGCTCTGTAATAACGTCAACCATGAGGTTATTCGTAACCCAGAACTTCACGGCTTGGTCAAGGATAATGACCAACATACCAACTATTGCATACAGCATTTCTTTCTCCTATCTGCTGTCAACGTGTGACAGCGCGCGAAAATTGATAGTGGCAGACGGGCGGCGTTTACGCCCTGCCCGCCTGCTCTTAAGCTCAAAGCTCGGCAACAGCGGCCTTGCAGCGCGGGCAGAGCCCGGTTTCGGGGTCGGCCTGCTCGGAGTGCATCCAGCAGCGCGGGCACTTCACGCCCGGCGCCTCGACAACGGAGATCCTGAGGCCGGGCTTATTCACGCCCTCACCGACGACAGCGCCGTCCGCGGGCTTGTCATCCTCGGTGATGAGCGCCTTGGACACGATGAAAAGCTCCGCCAGATTCATGCTGGACACGGCCTTGAGCGCCTCGCGGGAGGTCTCGGTATCGGCGTGGAGGGTGACGGCGGCCTCAAGGGACTTGCCGATGCGCTTGCTGGCGCGCGCGGTCTCCAAAACGCCGTTAACATCGGAGCGCAGGGCGATAAGCTCATCCCACTTGGCAAGCTCATCAGCGCTCAGCGCGTATTCGGTGAAGGGCTTGTTCATCACGTTGAAGAGGACGTTGCGGGTATCGTCGCCCTCTTTGTGGGGCATGGCAAGCCAGATCTCGTCACAGGTGAAAGCGAGAATCGGCGCGAACATCTTGGTCAGGCTGTCAAGGATGAGATAGAGCGCGGTCTGCGCGCTGCGGCGCTGGAGGGAGTTCTTGCCCTCGCAGTAGAGCCTGTCCTTGATGATGTCAAGGTAGAAGCCGGACATATCCACCACGCAGAAGTCGTTGATGGCGTGGGAGATGATGTGGAACTCATAGTTATTGTAGGCCTCATCGACCTTGGCGATGAGCGCGTTGAGGCGGGAGAGCGCCCAGCGGTCAAGCTCAAGCATATCCTCAGGCGCGACAAGCGCGTTGGGGTCAAAGCCCTCAAGGTTGCCCAGGCAATAGCGGGCGGTGTTGCGGAATTTGAGGTAGTTCTGGCTGAGGCTCTTAAAGATGTCCTTGGAGCAGCGCACGTCAAGGTGGTAGTCGGCGGAACCCGCCCAGAGGCGGATGATGTCCGCGCCGAACTCATGAATCATGTCGGCGGGATCAATGCCGTTGCCGAGGGACTTGTGCATTGCGCGCCCCTCGCCGTCAACCGTCCAGCCGTGGGTAAGGCACTCCCTGTACGGCGCGCCCTTGCCCAGCGCGCCCACTGCCACGAGCAGGGACGACTGGAACCAGCCGCGGTACTGGTCGCCGCCCTCCATGTACATATCGGCCGGCCAGAAGCCCTGGTCGCGCTGCATGGAGGCGTAGTGGGTGGAGCCTGAGTCAAACCAGCCGTCAAGGGTGTCGGTCTCCTTGGTGAAGTGGACGCCGCCGCAGTGCGGGCAGACAAAGCCCTTGGGCAGCAGCTCCTCGGCCTCCAGCTCAAACCACGCGTTGCTGCCCTTTTCCTCAAAGATGGAAGCGACGCTCTCAATGCTCTCGTCGGTGCAGACGGGCTTGTGGCAGTCCTCGCAGTAGAAAACGGGGATAGGCAGGCCCCAGCGGCGCTGACGGGAGATGCACCAGTCGGCGCGCTCACGAATCATGGCGCCCATGCGCTCCTTGCCCCACGCGGGCAGCCAGCGGACATTCTCGCAGGCGGCGATGGCCTCATCCTTGAAGGAGTCAACCGAGCAGAACCACTGCGGGGTCGCGCGGAAGATGATGGGGCTCTTGCAGCGCCAGCAGTGCGGATAGCTGTGGACTATCTCCTCCGAGGCGAAGAGCATACCGCTATCTTTCATGTCGGCGAGGATGACGGGGTTGGACTCCTCGGTTTTCATCCCGGCGTACTTGCCGGCGTAATCGGTGTGGCGGCCCTGATCGTCAACAGGCACTACCATCTCCATGCCGTAGCGCAGGCAGGTCTGATAGTCGTCCGCGCCGAAGCCGGGGGCGGTGTGGACACAGCCGGTGCCGGAGTCCATAGTAACGTAATCCGCCAGCAGCAGGCGGGAGGTCTTGTCGATAAAGGGGTGCTGGGCGAGCATGTTCTCAAAGAAGCGGCCGGGGTGGGTCTCAACGATCTCAAAGCTCTCAAAGCCGCCGATGTGCATGACCTTCCCGGTCAGCGCCTCGGCAATGATGTACATTTCGCCGTTGGGCGCTTTGACAACGGCGTACTGCTCGTCCGGGTGGAGAGCGATGCCGAGGTTGCCGGGCAGCGTCCAGATGGTGGTTGTCCAGATGACGAAGAAGAGCTTGCTGTGGTCAAGGTGGGAGAGCTTGCCCAAATCGTCTTTCATCGGGAACTTGACGTAAACGGTGGTGCAGGGGTCGTCCTGATACTCAATCTCGGCCTCGGCAAGGGCGGTCTCGTCCTTGGCGCACCAGTACACGGGCTTGAGACCCTTGTAGATGTGGCCGTTTTTGTACATGCGGCCGAAGATACGGATTTCGTCGGCCTCGAAGCCCCTGTTCATGGTCTTGTAGGGGTGCTCCCAGTCGCCGACAACGCCAAGGCGCTTGAAGCCGTCCATCTGGCGCTGAATGTATTTTTCAGCGTAGGCCTCGCAGGCGGAGCGGAAGTCCGCGGTGCTCATGGCCTTGTGGTTGAGCTTCTGCTCTTTGATGATGGCGCTTTCAATGGGCATGCCGTGGTTGTCCCAGCCGGGGATGTAGGGGGTGTAGTAGCCGCGCATGGCGTAGGAGCGGGTGATGAAGTCCTTAATGCACTTGTTGAGCGCGTGACCCATGTGTATGTCGCCGTTGGAGAAAGGAGGGCCGTCATGGAGGTTGAAGCGGGGCCTGCCCTCGTTCTTTTTGAGCATTTCGTTGTACACGTCCAGCTCTTCCCAGCGCTTGAGCATCTCCGGCTCACGCTTGGGCAGGCCCGCGCGCATGGGGAAGTCGGTTTTCGGCAGATTCAAAGTCGCGTTGAAATCCTGTGGCATAGTTTTAAACTCCTGTATACATCTTTTTCTTTATGAGGGCACAGGAGGGCGTTGTTTTGCCCCTGTACTCATTAAAGGGGCGTGCGCTGCTGCGCCCGCCCCAAATTTAGCATCTCAGAGGGAAAAGGTCTGTGTGCTGTCAAGCTTCTTTTTCGGCTTGGCGGGGGTGTTCATAACAGAGGAGAGGTCGAATTTAACGGAGGGCTCCGGCTGTATTCGGGATACCGACTCCTCAATGCTGCGCACGGCCTTGTCCACATCAACGCTCTCCGCCGCGGGGGCGGCAGGATCGGCCGCGGGGGCGGGGGCGGGCTTCAGGCCCATGCCGTTGGCGATGGAGTCAAGGTTGCGAAGCTGGGTGCCGCACAGGGCGCGCGCCGCGTCAAAGAACTTGGCGGTGGCGGCCTTCGCGTCGGCCAGCAGCTTCTCCTGGCGCTTGGTCTCATCCTCAATGCCGCCTATGCGAGCCTTGACCTGCCGGTCAGCGTCCTCAATCATGGCGGCGGCGCGGGTGCGCGCCTCGTTTTCAATCTGTACGGCGAGCTTCTGTGCGGAGAGAACAGCGAGGTTGAGCGCCTCTTCATTCGCGCGGTACTCCTCTATCTTGTCCACGAGCACCTTCATCTTGCTCTTGAGTACGGCGTTCTCTTTCTGATATGCGGTCACATCATCCGCAAGCTCCTCAAGAAAATCATCAACGGTCGCCATGTCGTAACCGTCTCTTCTGGCTTTTTCAAAAGTCTTTTCACGAATATCCTGAGCTGTGATCATATGTTTATCCACCTTTCAAAAACTGCTTTTTTACAGATACTGCCCGCCTGTTTCCGGGCCGTCCGGCTGAGTGCCGAGTATATCAACGTTCTGCGGGGTGACAAAGTAGGTCTTGGCCGAGACTGGCGTTATCCTGCCGCCGAGCGCATAGGCGATGCCTGAGATGAAGTCAAGCAGACGGCGCGCGGTGTCGGAGGGGAGACCCTCCAAGGTCATCACGACAGAGCGGTTTGAGCGGATGTGGTTGACAATCTCTCCCGCCTCGTCAAAACTGCGCGGGGAGAAGAGAATTACCTGCGCCTCACGCCCGGCGAAGTTCACGCGCCCTTCGCGGCGGGGCTTGCCCAAATTGCCGAAGAGGCTGCCCTCGGCGGGGGCGCCCTGCGGCTGGGGCTGTGGCTGGGGCTGGGGTCTCGGCGCGGGAGCCGCGCCGTTGTGCGCCGAGCGGAAAAAGCGGCCTTTTGGCTTTGCGGGGGCGCCCTGCGGCTGCGGCTGCGGCTGGGGCTGTGCCTCGGCATAGGTCATGGGAGTGCCTTGGCCTGCCGCGAAGCTGCTTTCAAAGAGCGCCTGCTCCTGACCGGCCTGCGCGGGAGCGGGCTGCTGTTTTGGCTGGGGGCGGTACGCGGCGTCCGCGCCCTCAAAAAAATCGTCCTCGTCGTCATATGGCTGAGTGAGCTTTTTCAGTTCATCCATAAAACCCATAGCTTAGAGCCTCCATAGTTATGTAATCTGTGCAGGATAATACAGCGCGCGGAATAAACTCCGACGTCGCCTGCCCCTGCCGTCAGCTCCGGGGCGTGAGTTTATCTGCTGTAATCGCGTGCCCCGAAGATAGCGGTGCCCAGACGGACCATGTTGGCGCCGCAGTCGATGGCGGCCATATAATCGCCGCTCATGCCCATAGACAAAAAGTCCATATGTATATTATCGTATTTTTTTTCGCTATTGTCAATAAAAAGCTGTTTCATAGCTGTAAAATATGGCCGATTTTCTTCGCCGTCGGCGCAAATTGGGGGTATGGCCATCAATCCGCGCACGTTTATGGCGGAAAATTGCGCCGCCTCGCTGAGCGCGGAGGGTATTTCCTCCGGGGCAAAGCCGGATTTCGCCGCCTCGCCGCCGATGTTAACCTCCAGCAAAATGTCCTGCACAACGCCCTTTTCGCGCGCGGCCTTGTCAATCTGCGCCATGAGCGCGGTGCTGTCCACGCTGTGGATGAGCGCGGCCACGCCCACAACCTGCCGCACCTTGTTGCGCTGAAGGTGCCCGATGAAGTGCAGCGCCGCGCCCTCGTAAGCGCCCAGGGCGTTTTTCGCAACTAACTCCTGTACGCGGTTCTCGCCGCAGATTTCAAGCCCGGCCGCAACCGCCTCGCGCACGCGCGCGGCGTCATTCATCTTTGTCGCGCCGACGAGGTAGATTTTCTCACCGGCGCGTCCCGCGCGCTCGGCGGCAAGGTCGATATCCCGCCGTGCCGCCGCGATATTTTCAGCTATACCCATTTTTATATCTCCTTGCCGGTAAAAAACTGTGTTTATATGTTAATTCCTATTTTAGCTCCGCCTTTGTGCGGCGGAGGCTGAGGTATTCCGGCGCGCCGTCGGTTAGGCGGATGAGCACCGCGCCGGGCAGGGCGGATATAACCTCGCCCTCAATCGCCTCCGTGAAGTCCTCAAAGCGGACCTCGCACCGCCCCTTTCTCACCGTGCCTCCGCTTTCGGGCGCGGCGGCATAGTACCACGCGAAATCTGTCACCAGCCGCCCATATGCGCCCGCCTCTGTCTTAGGCTCGGCGCTCAGGAGCTTTTCAAGGGTGCCTGCGGTGAAGCCGGTCAGCTCGTCGGGGGAGAGGTATTCATAGCCGTCCGTTTCGGAGAAAAAGACGGCGGACTCGCGCGCAATCACCGCCTCGCCGTCCGCGAAGGCGGCCACAGCGTCCGCGCTCAGGCGCTCTCCGTCCTCGGCCGTGGTGCTGACGTGGGCCGACGTGGCGCTCAAGACCCTCTCGCGGCGAATCACAATGCCGTCGAGCGCCGTGCTGCCGGAGACCGCGGGCGGGGGAGACGCGGCCGCCGCGCTTTCAATGCGCGCCGCGCCGCTTTGCGTGAAATGCGCCAGTGTCCATGCGCACACGGCGGTAAAGAGTACCGCCGCGAGCGCGCGCAGAAATGAGCTCTGCTGCACCTTATGTATCCAGCGCCAGATCCACGGACTTGGGCGGCACAATGGTGGAGATCGCGTGCTTGTAGATAAGCTGCTGCTTGCCGTCAGTCTCAAGGATGACGGTGAAGCCGTCAAAGCCGCGCACGTAGCCGTGCATCTGAAAGCCGTTCATCAGAAACATGGTCACAAGCGTTTTGTCTTTGCGCACTTGGTTGAGGAAAGTGTCTTGGAGGTTTTGCGTTTTCTGCATTTCAGCCAGCTCCTTCTTGAAGCGGCGTGATGTAGGCCGCTTCTCTATAATGTATTTGCGCCCGCCGGGGAGAGAGCCCGTGGTGCGCCGTACATTATGATATACCGCGGCTGTGTATAAAATCGGTCGAAAGCTGTCGCGCGGAAATTAAATCGGGCGCGCCCGCATGCTCTATCCACAGCGCGTCCTCCCAGCGGCGAAACCAGGTGAGCTGGCGCTTGGCGTAGCGGCGGCTGGCAAGCTTAACCTGCTCCACGGCCTCCGCGCGGGTGATTTCGCCGCGCAGTGCCCGCACCGCCTCCTTGTAGCCTATGGCCTGCATAGCCGTGCAGTCCTCCGGCACACCGGCGCGGAGAAGCCCCGCGACCTCGTCAAAAAGCCCGCGGGTACACATCTCGTCCACGCGCGCGTCAATGCGGGCATAGAGCGCTGAGCGCTCGCTGTAGTTTAGCACAATGCGCGCCGCGTCATATCTCGGCGGCAGGGTCTTGGTGCAGGCGTCGTGCTCTGTTATCGTGCGGCCCGTGAGCTTATAAATCTCGATTGCGCGCACGATGCGCCGCTTGTCGGCCGGGTGCAGGATGGCCGCGCGCTCAGGGTCAAACCCGCGCAGACACTCAAGCATCGCCTCGCCGCCGCGCTCGTCGTACTCCGCCGAGAGTTCCGCGCGTAAGTCCGGGCCCTCGCCGCGCTCGGCAAAGTCCCGCCCGGAGAGGAGGGAGTCGATGTACAGCCCCGTGCCGCCCGCGATGATAGGCAGCCTGCCGCGCGCGAGAATGTCATCACACACGGCGGCGGCCTCCTCCACATAGCGCGCGGCGGAGTAGCTCTCATCCGGCGCGGCGACATCCAGCATATGGTGTGCGGCCGCGGCGCGCTCATTGGCGTCGGCCTTGGCCGTGCCTATGTCAAAGCCCCGGTAAACCTGCATGGAGTCCGCCGTGACTATCTCCCCGCCGAGAGCGCGGGCGAGCTCTATGGCAAGCGCCGTCTTGCCGGAGGCCGTCGGCCCCGCGATTACAACGACTTTTCCCGCCATCACACTATCCTCTTAAACTGCTTGTCAAGCTCGCGGCGCGTCATCACAAAAGACACCGGCCGCCCGTGCGGGCAGTATTTCACCTGCCCGGAGAGCACCGCGTCCACAAGGCGCTCAAGCTCGCGCCTGTCCGTGTCCCAGCCGGCCTTGATGGCGGCCTTGCAGGCCACCGTGTGCAAAAGCTCATCCCGCGCCGAGGCGGGGTCGAGCGTCCTGCCCGCGGCAAGCTTCTCGCACAGCTCCTCCACGGCGGCGGGCGCGTCGGCTGCGTCAATGTCGCAGGGCACGGCACGCAGTATGTAGGCGCGCTCACCGTAGGGCTCAATCTCAAAGCCCAGCTCGCTCAGGGCAGCAAAGTTTTGCTCTATCAGCTCCGCCTGCTCATCCGTCAGGCGCAGGGGGAGCGGCGCAAGCAGCTGCTGTGACATTATCTCGCGCTTTTGCGCCTTGAGCCGGTCAAAAATCATCCGCTCATGCGCGGCGTGCTTGTCTATGAAAACAAGCTCGTCGCCAAGCTCGGCGATAATATAGGTTTTCAGCGCCTCGCCCACTATCTTGTGGTCGGGCACCAGATTTTTTTCAACATTTTGAACAGACTTTTCAACACTGCCCCGCGCGTCCCCGGCCTCGCCGTGCATATTCCCGCGCTCAGGCGCGCCCTGGGAATCCGCGTCAAAGAGCGTCGCGGAACGGTCGGGTATAGGGATGTTTGCGGGGACATTCGCGGTGCCGTTCGCGGGGATGTTCATGGCGTTCTGCGCCGGAGCCTCGCGCCGTGCTGTGTCTGCCGCTGCCGCCGCGCCCGGCAAAGTCCCGCCCGGCCCTGGCGTGCTCGTCGGGCCCGCGCTCTTCGCGCCGCCGCGCGGCACACTGTAACCGTTCGCGCGGAAGTCCTCCGCCGTCATCTCGCGGTAAAAACCGCTGCCCGGCGCGCGCAGTCCGGCTGAAGCCGGGCTTGATGAGCGCGCTTGCGGCTCATCCCGGCGCGCGCTGCCGCTGCCAGCGGTGCCGACGCTTCCAAAAACAGCGCCCGCGCCCGGTATTCCGTCCGCGCCCGGTGTTCTGCCCGGCGCCGTGCCTGTGTTCGTCAGAGGCTTTGCCGGGCTGCCCGCTTCACTGCGGGAGGCAGTGCGGACAGGCTGGGCGGGGAGTGTGCGCTCTCTGCCCTGCTCCGAAAGCCCCGCAAGCTTCATTGTTGCGGGGGACAGCTCAATTTTCGCCGTCGCGTCCTCGCGCTCCAGCGCGAGCTTGACGGCCTGATAAACCAGATCAAAAACCTGCTTCTCATGCGAGAACTTCACCTCGGTCTTGGCGGGGTGTACGTTCACATCCACACTGCCGCAGCCGATGCTCAGATACAGCACGCAGGCGGGAAAGCGCCCGGTGAGCAGCGTGTTTTTATACGCCTGCTCCAAGGCCGACTGGATGAGCGGGGACTTGATGTAGCGGCCGTTGCAGAAAAAGTACTGCCCGGCGCGGCTGCCGCGCCCCGCGGCGGGGGAGGAGACATAGCCCGTGACGGACATATTGCTGTCGTTGGCGTTCAGCTCAAGAAAGCCCTGCGCGGCCTCGCGCCCCAAAAGTGTGTATACGCAGGAGCTCATCAGCCCGTCGCCGGGGGAGAAAAATTCCTCCTGCCCGTCGCGTATCATGCGCACCGATACCTCAGGATGGCCGAGCGCGGTTTTCAGCGCCGCCTGCACACAGGCCGAGCCCTCGCTCCTGTCGGACTTGAGAAACTTCAGCCGCGCGGGGGTGTTGTAGAAGATATCGCGCACGGTCATGGCAGTCCCCTCCGGGCAGCCGCAGGGACCCATCTCCTGTATGTCACCCGCCTCAAGAGTGACGCGCGTCCCGTCGCCGCCGCGCACGCGCGTGCGCAGTTCTATGCGCGACACGGCGGAGATTGCCGCCAGCGCCTCGCCGCGAAAGCCCATGGTGCGGATCGCCTCAAGTCCGCGCTCGTCGTGCAGCTTGGAGGTGGCATGGCGCAGAAAGGCCACGCCCGCGTCCTCAGGCAGCATGCCGCAGCCATCGTCGGTCACGCGGATATATGTCGCGCCGCCGCCGCGAATCTCAACTGTGAGATTGCGCGCGTGCGCGTCGAGCGAGTTTTCCATCAGCTCCTTGATAACGGAAGCCGGACGCTCCACCACCTCGCCGGCGGCTATCATGTCTGCCACATGCGGGGAGAGCACATTTATAATTGCCATTTTAATCTCCATAAAGCTCAAAGTGTAATAAAATATTATAAACTAAAGCTGTTGAAATTTCCATAAGCAATATGTTAAAATATACTGTGATTTTATTAAATTGAATTAATTTCTCATGCGAGGTTAAAGATGAAATACGAGAGAAAACTTATTGATATAAGCGAAATTCGGCGGCAGGAGGATATTTGCCGCCGCCTTGCCGCGCGCTTTGCCGCCGAGGGGCGCACGATGCTCGCCATGGTGGACACCTACGGCTGCCAGCAGAACGAGGCGGACAGCGAGAAGCTCCGCGGCTATCTTGCGGAGATGGGTTTTGGCTTCACGGAGGATGAGTTTGCCGCGGACATAGTGCTGGTCAACACCTGCGCCGTGCGCGAGCATGCGGAGATGCGCGTTTTGGGAAATGTGGGCGCGCTCAACCACTCGAAAAAGGCCAGGCCCGGCCAGATAATCGCGGTGTGCGGCTGCATGGTGCAGCAAGAGCACATGGCGAGGAAAATCAAGATGTCCTACCCCGTGGTCGACCTTGTTTTCGGCCCGCACGAGCTCTGGCGCTTCCCGGAGCTTTTAGAGCGCGTGCTTGACAGCGGAAAACGCGTGTTCTCCACGGCGGACGATACCGGCGCCGTTGCCGAGGGCATACCCACCGCGCGCGTGGACAGGGTTAAGGCCTGGCTCTCCATCATGTACGGCTGCAACAATTTCTGCACCTACTGCATCGTGCCCTATGTGCGCGGGCGTGAGCGCTCCCGCCGGGCGGAGGATGTTGTGGCCGAGGCGCGTGAGCTTATCGCGGCCGGGTATAAGGAGATTACCCTGCTCGGCCAGAACGTCAACTCCTATGGCCGCGACCTCGGCGGCGAGGTGGATTTTGCCGACCTCATCCGCATGATAGACGAGATTCCCGGCGACTATCTCATCCGCTTTATGACCAGCCACCCCAAGGACGCCACCGAAAAGCTCTTCAAAACCATGGCCGAGTGCCGCCACTGCGCGCATCAGCTGCACCTGCCGGTACAGTCCGGCAGCGACAGGATTTTGAAAGCCATGAACCGCAGCTATGACAGCGAAAAGTACTTAAAGCAGGTCGAGCTTGCCAGAAGCTATATGCCGAACCTTGTGCTAACAACCGACATCATTGTGGGCTTCCCCGGCGAGACGGATGAGGACTTTGAGGACACCATCAGGCTCTGCGAGCGCGTGCGCTATGACGCGATGTTCACCTTCATCTACTCCAAGCGCGTCGGCACCCCCGCGGCCTCCATGCCCGACCCCTACACGAGAGAGCAGAAGCAGGTACACTTTGACAGGCTCACGGATGTATCTAACCGCATCTCCGGCGAGAAGCACAAGCAGTACGAGGGCAAAACCGTGCGCGTGCTCGTCGACGGTGAGACCGGGCGCGACGGGTACAATCTCTCCAGCCGCACAAACGGCGGGCGGCTTGTCCATCTGCGCGGCGACACGAGCCTGATAGGCCGATTTATAGACGTTAAAATCACCGCGAGCAACACCTGGGCGCTCTACGGCGAGCTGACAGACTGATGGAGGGCGATAGTGTGAAAAATCACACTATTATTAAAAACGGCGCGCCGCTCGCCGCAAAGCGGCAACCGCGGCACATGCCGAAAATCTCCGTTCAGCCGCCGGCGGAGATTTTCATACCTGCCTGTGCCGATGAAAAGCGGCAGAATGGAGATTAATATGGCAGAGCTGACACCAATGAAGCGGCAGTACAACGAGATAAAGGCGAGGCATCAGGACTGCCTGCTGTTTTTCCGCCTGGGCGATTTCTATGAGATGTTCAACGAGGACGCGAAGATTGCCTCGCGCGAGCTTGACCTCGCTCTGACAACGCGTGACCGCGGTGTTGAAAACCCGGACGAGCGCACGCCCATGTGCGGCGTGCCCTATCACGCCGCGGAGGTCTATATCGCCCGGCTCATCACCAAGGGCTACAAGGTTGCAATCTGTGAGCAGCTTGAGGACCCCTCCGTGGCAAAGGGCCTTGTCGAGCGGGATGTGATTCGCATAATCTCCCCCGGCACCGTCACGGAGAGCTCCATGCTCGCCGACGAGCGCAGCAACTACATCGCCGCCGTGTACATTGACGCGGCGAGCGGCGGCGTGGCCTTTTGTGACGTGTCCACGGGTGAGTTCTGCGTCTCCGCCTTTGATGAGGACCCGCTTATACACATAATGAACGAGCTTGGCCGCTTCATGCCGAAAGAGGCGGTACTCTCCTCCGGCGCGGAGGATGAGCGCAGTATCTGCGAGTTTCTGACCAAGAAATTGGGCGTGCTGGTCGAGACCGGCGGCACGCGCTTTGACTATATGCCCGCAGCGGCGCTCGTGTGCCGTCAGTTCGGCTTTGACAGCGTGGACGAGAGCGGCATCGGCGGCAGCGCGGGTGCTGTGTGCGCCGCCGGCGCGCTTTTGAGCTACATCATCGAGACGCAGAAGTTTGACATCAGCCACATAAACAAGCTGGATGTCTTTTACGGCGGGCGCTATATGGAGCTGGACTGGGCAACGCGCCGCTCGCTTGAGCTGACGGAGTCCCTTCGCGGCGGGGAGAAGCGCGGCACTCTTCTGTGGGTTCTCGACAAGACGAAAACCCCCATGGGCAGCCGCCTTCTGCGAAGCTGGGTGGAGCGCCCCCTGCTCTCGCCGCTTGCCATCAAGCGCCGCCTTGCCGCGGTGGATGAGCTTGTGCGCGATAACGTGGCCCGCGCGGAGCTGATGCTCGCACTGCGGGATATAAACGACATCCAGCGCCTCGCCGGGCGCTGTGTGTACGGCACGGCGGGCGCGCGCGATTTGAGAACGCTTGCCAACTGCGCGGCGCTGCTGCCCCGGCTCAAGGAGCTGCTCGCGCGCTTTGCCAGTCAGGAGCTGCGCGATATCTGCGCCATGGACGCGCTGGATGATTTGCGCGCGCAGATAGATCGCATCATAGACGATGAGCCGCCGTTTTCCGTGCGCGAGGGCGGCTTTGTGCGCCAGTACTATTCCGAGGAGCTTGACCGCCTGCGCAAACTGCGCGATAACGGCGCGGACACGGTGGCCCAGCTTGAGCAGAACGAGCGCGAGCGCACCGGCATCAAGAAGCTGAAGGTCGGCTACAACAAGGTATTTGGCTATTATATCGACGTGCCGAAGTCCGCCGCCGCGGACAATAAAATCCCGGACGACTACATAAGAAAGCAGACGCTGGTTTCAAACGAGCGCTATTTCACACAGGAGCTGAAGAATTTAGAGAGCACGCTCATCACCGCGCGCGACAGAATAAACGAGCTGGAGTACAATATCTTTGTCGATCTGCGTGACAAGGTGGCGGCGGAGATAAGCCGCATTCAGGCAAGCTCCGACGCGGTTGCCCGGCTTGACGCGCTCTGCTCCCTCGCCGAAGTTGCCGTGCGCAATAACTACACCATGCCGGAGGTAGACACCTCCCGTGAGATTAATATAAAAGAAGGCCGCCACCCCGTGGTGGAGCAGAGCATGAAGGACGTGCTCTTTGTCCCCAACGACACCTATCTCAACAGCTCCGATGACCGCGTGGCCATCGTCACGGGGCCGAATATGGCCGGTAAATCCACCTATATGCGCCAGACGGCGCTGATCGTGCTCATGGCGCAGATGGGCTCTTTCGTCCCGGCCAGGAGCGCGACCATCGGCGTTGTCGACCGGGTGTTTACCCGCATCGGCGCGTCGGACGACCTCGCCTCCGGCCAGTCCACCTTCATGGTGGAGATGAACGAGATGGCGAACATCCTCAAGCACGCCACGCCCGCCTCGCTGCTGATTCTTGACGAGATAGGCCGCGGCACCTCGACCTATGACGGCATGGCAATCGCCCGCGCGGTGCTTGAATACTGCGCGGACAAGCGCAAGCTCGGCGCGAAAACGATGTTTGCCACACACTACCATGAGCTCTCCGCGCTGGAGGGCGAGATTTCCGGTGTGCGAAACTATAATATCAGCGCCAAAAAGCAGGGCGGAACCCTTGTGTTCCTGCGCAAGATAGTGCGCGGCTCGGCGGACGACAGCTACGGCATCGAGGTTGCGAAGCTGGCGGGGCTTCCCGACGCGGTGATAAGCCGCGCGAAAGACTGCCTGCGTGAGCTGGAGGGCAGCAGCGCGGCGGCACAGCCCGCCCCGGCGCATAACGCGCGCGCGGACGAGGCGCAGATATGCCTTGCCGACGTTGGCGCGGACGAGGTGCGCGAAATCCTCTGCAAAACGGACTTGAACTCCGTCACCCCGCTTGAGGCCATGAACCTGCTCTTTGAGCTGCAAAGAAAGGCGCGCGGCTGATGGAGAAGAGCGTAA
>CAUABY010000021.1 GCA_958427375.1 uncultured Eubacteriales bacterium | reverse complement strand
TGGCAACCTGCGCACCGTTATCTGGCGCGCATGGGACGTCTGCATGAAGATATAAGCCCCGCAGGTTAAAAAACAGCATAGAGTAAATAAAAGACCGCTGTCCAAAAGGACAGCGGTCTTTTTGCCGAAAATTTTTGCTCAGGATGCAAAGCCGTTGGTGCTGCCGATTGCTGCGCTGAAAAGCACAGTGCAGGTGCTGGCGCACTGGATAAACGTTACAAGAATACCGTTAATTATGCCACCCAGATAGGGATTACCGGATTTCATATAGATTTTTCTGGAGATTATAGCCGTGGCAATGATGTTGAATATAGTGGGCACCATCCAGATAAAGCAGATCTGGATGCCAAGGCTGCCGGCGAAAAGCCGCATACCGGTAACGCGGAAGTAACCGTACTGTATGGCAAGAAGAACTAAAAAACCAAGCACATTGGCAAAGCTCACAAGAACAAGGTTGCCGTACTTTGAGCGCTTGCCGCCCGCGTCGGTGAAGAAGGGGCCGTTGATAATCAAGGAATTGATTATCTGCCCAACAAGGAAGAAAGGCATAAATCTCAGGGCAACAAGGAACAACTTCCGTCCGAAGGGACGTGCTGCCACGAGGAACAGGCGGTAATCCATGTCGAAGAAATAGTCGTTTGCGAACAGGACACCGAAGCCGACAACAACAGTCAGCATGGCGAGGAAAACGGTCTTTACGACCCGATCTCCGCCGATGACCAGACCCCTCTCCCGCAGGTCAAAGCCGCTTTTCCTGCCATAGGTTTTATAGTATACAACGAAAATCAGAAGGGACAGAAGTCCGCTTATAAGTGCCCAAATGCCAACACCCAGAGTACTGCTTTGTGGCCAGAAGTTCACATAGGTGGGTTTGATGACTATCTTGTGCTGTATCCACGCGAAAAGGCAGGCGTTTACAAGGCCGAATCCAAATAGAGGGAGCCAGAACCAATTGCGGCCCTTGCGCTCTTTCGGCAGGGCAAAAGGCTCGGCGGCCTCGCAGAGCTTGATGCTTGAGAAATACTTGGTGTCCAGCATTGTCAGCGCAAAGAACACAAAGACAAATATCCATGAAACCAAACCCAGAGCCTTAAAGCAGGCGGCAAAGGGCCAAACTTGGGAATTGGCGGGGAGCTTTAGCGGAGTATCCAGGGCTTTATCAAAGAATTCCAGCGCGTAACCCACGCACTCTGTGCTGAAATGCTCGCTGGGGTGAGTAATCTGCGGGGTGTAAATTACTCTTGCGGCCTCTGTGCCGTTAACATCCGCAGTGTAGTAGACCCCGGCCTGTGCTGCCGCGTCCAGAGGCTTTTCAAAGTTGTAGCTGAGGAACTGCTCCGCCATCTCGGAGCTTATAAATTCACGGGGCTTATCACCAAAGAAAAACTCGTCGTAAGCAGTGGCAACAACACCGGCGTAACGGGAGCCTATGCTGTCAATATAGTCAACACCCTGATCGTCTATCCACTGGGAGGACTGGAACAGGATTGCGCGGATAAGATGGGTGCCGTTTGCCTCATCAAGACCCATTGCCGCCGCAGCCTGATCGCCGCCGGAGGAGTGGCCGGTCAGTCCGATGCGGGTGTTGTCAACAAAATCAAGGTTGGCCACAAATTTTACGGAGCTGTATATACCACTTGCGTCGTCATAAAGATGCGACCAGTCCGTAATCTCCGACTCGCCGTGTCCAATCATGTCCGGGCTGAGCACAACATAACCACGTCTGGACAGCTCAACATTAAACAGATCCTGAAAAGCATTGGTGTTATACCAGCCGTGAACAGTAACCACTGCCGGAGCCTTGTCATTGGCCGTCGCTGAGTCAGGCACATACATCAGCGCGGAGATTGAATAGCCCTCAGGCGTGGTATAGCTCACCTTTTTAATCGTCACATCTCCGCCCGAAGATGAAATTGCTCTGGCGCCTATTCCGCTTATAAGGCACAGACACAGACACACCGCGAGCCAAAAACAGCTCGTTCGCCGGATTTTCTTTTTTCTCACAAAAATTCCTCCTTTTCGTTCTTGCAGCAAAGCCCGAGCTGCCCTGCTGAATGGTGGGCTTATTGTACACCAATATTGTAAATTGTTCAAGTATGCACAATTTACAATATTGGTGCCTTATTTTTGTCCAAATTGCAGCGTCGGGAGGAGACACAGCTGCGACTTGTAAAATGGGATTTTTTTTGCTATATTATATTATTATATTAATATACAGAATCGCGCACTCGTGGAGGAAGCCTATGGAACTGAGCTGGATGAAAAAACATCGCCGTCTTATCGGGCAGATGATTCGTTTCGCAAACACATACACAAATATGTACAACAAAGTCACTAATCTTGGCGCTGAGATTGATATCAGCCCCATTCAGATTCAGACGCTTGAATATGTTATCGAGAACGAGAACAGCAATATGACCGACCTTGCGCACAAGCTCGGCGTTGCCCGCACAACTTTTTCAAAAAATGTCAGAAGCTTAGAGGAACAGGGGCTTGTCGAAAAATTCCAGCGAAGGGACAACAAAAAAAATATCTATCTTTTTGCCACCGACTATGGAAAGAAAATATATCGGCAGTACTCTGAGTATGTTTATGAAAACTGGTACAAAAATCTCTTTGCTATCGCGGACAGCGTTTCCGATGACAATCTTGAAAAATTCGGAGAGATACTGGATTATTACTCATACACGCTTATCAAGGCAGGGAAAGTAGAGGACAAGCTATCCGCGTATGTTCCGCTGGAGCGGCGAGAACGCCGTGAGTAAGCTGCACAGCCTGAATATATAGGCTGAGTCAAGACCGGATTATGCTCGCTGCCCCGCGCGGTGCAGAGTACGTCTGACCTACATCTTGTCCAAAATCTGCCGCCACTCGGCATAGAGCCGGTCGAGTGACCAGGCGGCGTTGGCGGGGCTTGTGGAGGGCAGCTTCACCGCCGCGACGCCGCAGAGCGGTAAGAGGTTTTTCATATAGAGCTTATACGCGAGCGCGCCGTTGCAGTAGACGCCCTGTATGTCCGCCGCGGCCAGTATCCGCGGTACATCCGTGGGCACCGCGTTTTTTATGCTGCTGTCCGCCGAGCCGGAGATGTCGCACTCCTCAATCACGTCCCACAGCGCCACGCCGCGCGCGAGCATGAGCGCGCGCTTTTCATCAATGCTTTGCGGCACGGGCGCGTCCAGCAGGCGCGCCATGAGCGGCCAGAAGCGGTTTTGCACGTGGCCGTAATAAAAATTCGCCTCCCGTGACTTTACCGACGGAAAGCTGCCCAAAATGAGCACGCGTGAGCGCGCGTCATACACCGGGCCAAAGCCGTGGCTGAGATGCTGATATTCCATTTCGCCGCCCCTTTCTACTGCGCTTTGCCATCCTATTTTATACCCGCACCGCGCAAAGGGCAAGGGGCAGGGAGGGCACGAGACACCGCGCAAAGGGCAAGGGGGCGAGGCGCCGTGCAAAGTGCGGGGGGGACGAGGACAAGAGGCAGGGACAAGGCCGGTCACGCGATACACGGACGGCGAGAGTTTTTGTGGAATCTACATATTTTTTCGGGTGTTTTTTGGTTAATTCGTCAAAGTGTATATCCCGCGCTGTGCCCGCGCATCGCTTTTTCGTGGGTTCTTGACATTGCAAAATTTGAACAGATTATGTATAATCAGAACATAAAGAAATATCGCAGGTATAAGCGGGGAAGTCACATGGGCTCCGCGTCTCTACCGGGCAGCCCTTGAATTGCCCGACTACCGTGATTACAGAGCCTTACGTGCAGCACAAAACCGCCTTAAGTCGAACCGCCGCCGCGAATGCGCGGCGCAGTCAGCCTTTTGCTGTTTTCCGCGCGGCGCTGTTTTTCCGGTAGAGATTTAATCTCTGCCGCTTTTTTTTACTAAAATCCGTTAAAATGCATTAAAGCATTTAATTGAAAACCAATATTATCTGTATAAAAGCCTTGCTGCTTTTTATATAAATTATCACATTACAACATTTTCAGGGGGAGAATAAATGCGCACTGTAAAGGCCAAGAACCGCTCACGTCTCATTCAGGCCGCCCTCGGCAAAATTCCCTGCGACCTGACCATAGGCAACGTACAGTTTTTCAACGTTATAACAGGTGAAGTGTACCCGGCCAGTGTTGATATACTGGACGGCTTTGTCGTTTTAGTCAGGGAAGAGGGGCAGGAGGCCGTCCTCCCCTCCAAGAGCTATTATGACGGCGAGGGCAGATATCTCATCCCCGGCTTCATAGACACGCACATGCACGTGGAGAGCACCATGATGATACCCGAAAACCTCTCCCGCGCCATCCTCCCCTGGGGCACCACCACCGTCTGCACCGACCCCCACGAGATAGGAAACGTGATGGGCGTTCCCGGCGTTGAGTTCATGATCGAAAACGCCAGGAAGTCCAAGCTGCGCCAGTACGTGCTCGCGCCCTCCTGCGTGCCCGCCGTGCCCGGCATTGAAAACGCCGGCGCATCCTTCGGCGCGGAAGAGGTCGGCCGCATGCTGGATATGGACGGCGTTGTCGGCATTGCGGAGATTATGGACTACATCGGCGTTATCAACGACGTGGAGCGCATGCACTCCATCATCGAAGAGGGCGAGAAGCGCGGCATGTTCCTGCAGGGCCACGCGCCCTACTGCGAAGGCCGCGAGCTTGCCGCCTACCTCATCGGTGGCCCCGTGTCCGACCATGAGAGCGTGAGCGCGCAGGAGGTTGTCAACAAGCTCCGCGCCGGTATGCACATCAACCTGCGCGCAAGCTCCCTCATTGATAACCTCGACTTCCTTGTCGACGGCTGCAAGAATATGCCCTGGCGCGACTTCGTCTCCATATGCACCGACGACGTACACGCAAAGGACCTGCTCACCATCGGCCACATCAACAAGGTCGTCGGCAAGGCCGTCGCCTCCGGGCTTGACGGCAGGGAGGTCATAAAGCTTGCCACCATGAACGCCGCGCGAGAGTACGGATTTGCCGACCTCGGCATCATCGCGCCGGGCTATATCGCGGACATCCAGCTGGTTGACGCGTTCGACGGCAGCCGCCCCTGGGCCGTGTTCGTTGAGGGGGAGCTTGTGGCCGAAAACGGCAGGTACCTCGGCGGTGACAGCATGGGCAAGCCCTATGCCCTGCCTAACACCGTCAATATCCCCCAGCTTAAGAGCGCCGCTGACTTTGAGCTGCGCGTTCCCGCGGGCTATACCGGCGAGAGCATCACGGTCAACGTGATGACCCCCATCCCCGGCAGTCGCATACTGCGTCAGGTCGTGCCCACTAAACTGCCCGTTGCGGACGGCAGGGTCGACATCAGCGCCGACCCCTCGCTCATTTTCGTATGCTGTGCCAACCGCTATGGCCGCGGCGGCAAGACCATCGCCGTGTACAGAGACTTCGGCCTTGAAAGCGGCGCGCTCGCCTCCACCATCTCCCACGACAGCCACAACCTCACCGTCTGCTACCGCGATACGGAGGATGCCATCCTCGCCGCCGAGACCCTGCGCGAGTGCGGCGGCGGTGTCTGCGCCGTAAACGGCGGCAGGGAAGTCCACGTAACGCTTGACGCGGCCGGACTTATGAGCCAGAAGCCCTGCGAAGAGGTCGCGGCGGAGATTGAAAACGTGCAAAAAACGGTTGACGTTATCAGCGGCGGTAAGCTCACCCTGCTCGCCAGCGCGATAATCGCCCTGCCCGTTCTGCCCAGCATGGTTATCACGGATATGGGCCTTGTCAACGGCGCTGAGCAGACCTTTGTCCCCGTATTTGCTGATATAGAGAAATAAGAGTTGAGAGAGAAAGAGGAGAAGAAAATGGATAAGTTCTTCAAGCTTGGTGACAGAAACACCAGCGTAAAGACCGAGATTATCGCCGGTCTTACCACCTTTATGACCATGGCCTATGTCCTCGCGGTTCAGCCCTCCGCCATCTGCGGCGGCGAGCAGTTCATTGTCGACGCGAGCGGCGTTGTCATCAGCAAGTCCGCCATTATGATAACCTGCGCGCTTCTTAGCGGCATCGTAACGCTGTTTATGAGCCTTTACACCAACCTGCCCTTTGCGCTGTCCACCGGCATGGGCTCTAACTTCGTGCTCGGCGCGCTCATCCAGTCGCAGGCGATAAGCTTCGGCACCGCTATGGCAATAGTGCTCGTCTCCGGCATAGTCTTTGTGCTGCTGACTGTGCTCGGCCTGCGCGGCCTCATCGTGCGCGTCATCCCCAAGAACATCAAAGTCGCCATCTCCGCCTCCATCGGCTTTTTCATCGCCTACCTCGGCTTTAAGGATTCCGGCATTGGCTCCTTTGCAAGCGGCATCTCCATGGGTGACCTCACCAATCCCGCCGTGCTGCTCGCCGTCTTCGGCCTCATCCTCATCATCGTGCTCAACACCCTCAAGGTCAACGGCGCCATCCTCATCAGCATTATCGCCGTCACCATCATCGGCATCCCCGTGGGCGTGACCAAGCTCACCGCCGTGGCCTCCGTGCCCGACTTCTCTACCCTCGGCAACGTTATCTTCAACCTTGACTTCCACGGCGTGTTCACCGCGAGCGGGCTTATTCTGGTTTTCGTCTGCTTCTTCGGTGACTTCTTCTCCACCCTCGGCACCGTGCTCGCCGTCGGCAACCGCGCAGGCATGCTCGATGAGAACGGCAACCTGCCCGGCATTGAGCGCCCCTTCCTCGTCGACGCCATCGGCACCTGCGTCGGCGCGCTGACCGGCAACACCACCATCACCACCTATGTTGAGTCCACCTCCGGCGTTGAGGCGGGCGGCCGCACGGGCCTGACCTCCATGACCACCGGCATCATGTTCCTGCTGACGGTGTTTCTGGCGCCGCTCTTCGTCTCCATCCCCTCCTGCGCCACCGGCCCCGCGCTCATCTATGTCGGCTTCCTGATGCTCAAGGGCTTCGGCGATATCGACTTCTCCGAGTTTGACGAGTGCATTGGGCCCTGCGTCATGCTCATGTTCACCGCCTTTACCGGCAGCATCACCAACGGCATGGGCGCCGGCATCATTGTCCACGTAATCGCAAAGCTCGCCAAGGGCCGCGCCAAGGACGTCCACCCCATCATGTACGTTATCTGCGCGCTGATGGTCGTGTACTTCATCGTGGGCTGATAGCCGCGACAAAGTCTCACAAGTCAGGACAAATTACAAAAGCCGCTGACCGAAAGGCCGGCGGCTTTTTGCGCGCGCTTTCGCAGACTGCACACACGGCGGCGAGGACGCGGATTCGCGCGATACGCTCAGCGCCACCGGTCTTTTGAGGCCGTGGGCGTCTCAGCTTGTCAAAAAGGTCTCTTCTGACTTTTTTGACCGCTTCGTCCGCCGGGCATTTTGATAAAATCAAAATGCAGCTTTGCCCGAAAGGTCCAAAATAAAACCCGCCCCGGAATGTGCAAAACAAGCACATTCCGGGGCGCTGCCATGACGGAGGGAGGGCATGCGACAGAAAACGCGATGCGGCTCGGACTTTGCGGGACAAAAACTGAGCCTGCATAAACTGGAAGCCAGTATCTGCCTTTATATGGTTGAATTAAAACAATTATATGTTACAATAAACAAAAGCGCTCCGATCAAACCCCGGTCTGAAGCGGAGGCGCACAACAAAATTCATAAAAATGAAAGGCAGGAATTATTATGGGCAGACTTGACGGAAAAATCGCGGTTGTCACCGCGTCCACCCGCGGCATAGGCCGCGCGATAGCCGACAGATACGTTGACGAGGGCGCAATGGTCTATTTCGCGGTCAGAAATCCCGTAACCGGCAAACAGGCTGTTGACGCGGCCATAGCGCGCGGCGGCAAGGCGGCGATGGTCTACTTTGAGGCGGGCGACTACGCCACCAGCGAGAAGATGATAGACGAGGTGCTTGCCAGGGAGGGCCGCATAGATATACTCGTCAACAACTTCGGCGGCTCCAACCCCGTGCTCGATAAGGACATCACCGGCGTTGAGTGGGGCGAGTTTATCCACACTGTTGAGTGCAACCTCGCCACCGTGTTTATCGCCAGCAAAAACGTTATCAACAAGGCCATGATTCCCCAGAAGTCCGGCAGCATCATTAATATCGGCTCCGTCGCGGGCATTGTGCCGGATATCACCCAGTGCGGTTACGGCGTGGCAAAGGCCGCCATTGAGTACCTCACCAAGCAGATTGCCATTCAAGTCGGCAAGCACAACATCCGCGCCAATATGCTCCACCCCGGCATAACCGCCACTGACGCTGTGCGCGCGCACCTGCCCGCAAGCGTTCAGGAGCAGTTCCTCGGCGGCTGCCCCATCCACCGCCTTGCGGAGCCCTCCGAAATGGCGGAGCTGGCCGTATACCTCGGCTGTGACGGCTCCGGCTATGTCACCGGCCAGAGTTTCCGTGTCTGCGGCGGCTTCGATATCTGCACCCCCATCTATGCCACCTCCGGCTCCCTTGAGGAGACCCGCACCTGATTTAAGCTAAAGACAAAGCCCCGGCAGACTGATAAAGTCCGCCGGGGCTGTTTCGTTCAATTATTACCTATTTTACCACCACGTTCGCCTCGCCGAGCATTTCACAGAGCTCTTCAATCAGAAGCTCGTGGATTTGACAGTGCGCGGCGAGCTTCTTTTTCTCCTGCTCGCAGTAGATTATAAGCTGCTGTGAGCCGGGGAACATCGTCAATATCAGCTCAATGCGGTGCAGGCGCTTGTCCTGCGCCGAGGGGAGCTTGACCCAGAGCTTGCGCGCCGCGTCCGCCGCGCCGTCGGCGGTGCTGCGCGCGTTCCCCGCGCCGCCCGGCGCGCCCTGGCGCATGGCGTTCGCGTCCGATATGGGGCGGATGGTGTCCACCATGAGCTGCGGCTCCTTCTCGTCGCGCACGGAGATGCGCCCGCGCACGATGAGCGCGGCGTTGTCGCGCACATACTGTCCGCTCTGGTCAAGAACGCGCTGGAAAGCGATAAGCTCCATGGTGCCGGTGTCATCCTCAAGGGTGATGTAGCTCATAAGCGAGTTGTTCTTGGTGGGGCGCGTCTTTACGGCGGCGACAACGCCCGCCACGGTGATATACTGCCCGTCGGAGAAGCTTGCCGGCTCGCCGCTCTCGGCAAAGTCCGCCATCACGGCGCCGATTGCCGCGGCACCTATCTTGCGCACGGCGTCCCGGTACTCATCCATCGGGTGCCCGGTGAGATAGAGGCCGGTCGTCTCCTTCTCCATGGCCATTTTCTCCTGCGCGCTGTATTCCTCAATATCCGGAATGGGTATGGATTCGGGGTTGGGCAGACCCGCCTCCTCCTCAAAGCCGAACATGTCCATCTGCCCGGAGACGTTGTTTTTCGCGGCGCGGCTGAGGCTGTCGAGCACGGCGGCGCAGACCTGCAGCAGGGCCCGGCGCTTATAGCCCATGGAGTCAAAAGCGCCTGCCTTGATAAGATTTTCGACCGCGCGGCGGTTCAAATCCTTGCCGGTCATGCGGCGGCAGAAGTCCTCAAAGCTCAAAAACACGCCGTTTGCTTCGCGCTCAGCCACCATGCTGTTGATTGCGCCCCAGCCTATGCCCTTTATGGCGACAAGGCCATAGCGCAGATTTTCCCCGGCAACGGTGAAGTTCGCGCCGGACTCGTTCACATCCGGCGGCAGCAGCGTTATGCCCATTTCCCGGCACTCCGCGATGTACTCCGCGACCTTGGGGCTGTTGTCGAGCACGGAGGTCAGAAGCGCCGCCATATACTGCTGCGGGTAGTGGCGCTTCATGTAGGCCGTGCGGTAGGCTACCACGGCATAGCACACAGCGTGCGCCTTGTTGAAGGCATAGCTTGCGAAGTCTAAAATCTCGTCGTAAATGTCGTTCGCGGTTTTCTCGTCCACACCGTTTGCCACCGCGCCCGCGATGCCGCGCGCGGGGTCGCCGTGGATGAAGGCGACGCGCTCGGCGTCGATGACGGCGTGCTTTTTCTTGGACATGGCGCGGCGTATCATATCCGCCTGACCGAGCGAGAAGCCCGCGAGGCGGCGGAAAATCTCAATAACCTGCTCCTGATACACTATGCAGCCATAGGTGACGGAGAGTATGGGCTTTAAAAGCGGGTGCTTGTATGAGACCTTCTCCGGGTGGACGGAGCACTCCAAAAAGCGGGGGATGCTGTCCATGGGGCCGGGGCGGTAGAGCGCGATGAGAGCGGTGATGTCCTCAATGCTCTTGGGCTTAAGCCCCACGCAGACGCCTGTCATGCCGGTGCTTTCAAGCTGGAACACACCGCTGGTGTGCCCAGCGGCAAGCATCTCATAGGTGGGCTTGTCGTCCTCCGGCGCGTCCTCAATTTTGAAATCGGGCCGCTCCCTCTGCACGAGCTTAACCGCGTCATCAAGTACCGTGAGATTTCGCAGGGCGAGAAAGTCCATCTTCAAAAGCCCAAGCTCCTCCAGTGTCGTCATCGGGTACTGACAGACAACGGACTCGTCGTTTTTCGCCAGCGGCACGTACTCATACACGGGCCTTTCCGTGATGACAACACCGGCAGCATGGGTAGAGGCGTGGCGTGGCATGCCCTCAAGCGCGCGCGCCACGTCGATAAGCCGCTTCAGGGTCTCGTCGCTCTCGTACATCTCGCGCAGGGGCTTGGAGAGCTTGAGCGCCTCGTCAAGGGTGATGTTCAGCGCGCCGGGGCCGGAGGGCACCTGCTTTGCCACGGCGTCCGTCTCGGCATAGCTCACGTCCAGCGCGCGGCCGACGTCGCGCACGGCGTTTCGCGCGGCCATGGTGCCGAAGGTGACAATCTGCGCCACGTGGTCCTCGCCATAGAGCTTTTTTACATAGTCTATGACCTCGCCGCGGCGGTTGACGCAGAAGTCCACGTCGATATCGGGCATGGACACGCGCTCAGGATTCAGAAAGCGCTCAAAGAAGAGGCTGTATTTGATGGGGTCAACATCGGTTATATGCAGGCAGTAGGACACGACCGAGCCCGCCGCGCTGCCGCGGCCGGGGCCGACCGGGATGCCGCTGCGCTTGGCAAAGCCGATGAAGTCCGACACTATGAGAAAGTAGTCGACAAAGCCCATCTTCTCAATCATGCTCAGCTCGTACTCAAGCTGGGCGTGTACCTCCGGGCTTGCGGGGTAGCGCTCGGCAAAGCCGCGCTCGCAGAGCTTTTTCAGGTACTCATAGCTGTCGTTCTCGCCCTCAGGCAGCTTGAAGCGCGGCAGGTAGTAGTGGCCAAAGGTGAAGTCATAATTGCAGCGCTCGGCAATCTTCACGGTGTTGTCGGCGGCCTCCTGCCAGTCGGGGAAGAGCGCGCGCATCTCCGCCTCGCTCTTGAGGTAGAGCTCGTTCGTCTCAAAACGCATACGCATCGGCGAGTCAACGGTTTTGCCGGTCTGTATGCACATCAAAACGTCCTGATAATAGGCGTCCTTCTTCTCTATATAGTGCGCGTCGTTTGTCAAAACGAGGGGGATGCCGGTCTCCTTGTGCAGGGCAATGAGCATCTCGGCGGCGCGCGCCTCCTCGCGGATGCCGTGGTTCTGGATTTCTAAGTAGAAATTGTCCTCGCCGAAGAGCTCGCGCAGCTCAAGGGCGCGCTGGCGCGCGGTGTTCACGTCGCCGTTGATAAGCTTCTGCGGGATTTCGCCCGCGAGACAGCCGGAGAGACAAATCAGCCCCTCGGCGTGCTCGTGCAGCAGCTCCCAGTCGATGCGCGGCTTGATGTAAAAGCCCTCGACAAAGGCCATGCTCTCAAGATAGCAGAGGTTTTTGTAGCCCGTCTCGTTGCGGCAGAGCAGAATGAGGTGGGAGTAGTCGTTGTCAACCCCGTGCTCCCTGTCAAAGCGCGAGCGCGGCGCGACGTACACCTCACAGCCGATGATGGGCTTGATGCCCGCGGCCTTGCAGGCGCGGTAGAAGTTGACAGCGCCGTACATAACACCGTGGTCGGTGATGGCAAGCGCGGTCTGACCCATGTCGCGCGCGGACTCGGCCACCTTGTCAATGCGGCAGGCGCCGTCCAGAAGCGAGTATTCGGTATGCACATGTAGATGGACAAAGCTCATTTTTTATCCTCCGCGTCAAAACAACACCGTGAGGTCATTGGCTGCTGCGAGCAGCGGCCAATTGACCGGCAGTATCGTTTTTCCTTTCCAAATTGAACCCGCCCTGCCGGGCTTCAATTTGGGTTGATTACTGTGGTTCTTTGTTTGCTCCGCAAAAGACGGTGTGCGTTCAGCGCTCGTCAATTTCAGCGGGCATATAGCTTATGATTTTTTTCAGCCTGTGGCTCAGGCAGCTTTTTGTCACCGGCGGGTTTGACAGCAGCGCGAGGTCGGCAAGGCTCGCCTCCGGGTTCGTGATGCGCAGAAGCGCCGCGTCCTTCAGCGGCTCCGGCAGAGAGTCAAGCCCGTATTCGCGCGCGAAATAGCGGATGGCCTTGAGCTGCTGCTCGGCGGCGAGCACGGTTTTGTCGGCGTTGGCGGAGTCGCAGTTTATCTGGCGGGTTACGGTGTTGCGCATCTCCTTTTCCACCTTGGCGGTCATAATGTTCATGGCGGTGGAGGGCGCGCCGATGGTGGTGAAAAAGTCCGCTATCGCGTCGGCCTGTTTAAAATACAGCACGCTGTTGCCGCCGCGCTGTGTCTCACGCGGGGAGAAGCCCATGTCCAAAAGCATGGAGAACAGCTCCCGGCTCACGCTGTGATGCGAGGTGGCGAGCTCCAGGTGATAGCGCTTTTCGGGGTCAGTTACGCTGCCCCCCGCGAGGAAAGCGCCGCGCACAAAGGCCGTGCGGCAGCAGTCCTCCTCCAAAACGCCGTAATTTATATGGTGGGAGATGAGCCCGTCAATCTCCGCGCCGTAGGTCTCAAGTATTTTTTTCAGCTTGTCAGGGGCTTTCACGGCAAAGCTGCGCTTGCCCGCCGCGCCCTCCGCCGGAAGCTCGTCAAAGCTGAGCGAGAACGCCCGCTTCCACAGCCTTGGCAGCCGCGCGGCAAAGGCCTCGCTCGCGGTTATTATTTTGATGCCCGTGGGGGAGAAGGTGTTGCAGTACATGAGCACGCCATAGCACTCCGCTATGGCGTCGCATTTTTTATCGGGTTTGGCGTGGCAGAGCTCTGCCTTCGCGTCGGATGAAAAAGACATATGATATTCTCCATTCTGCCGCGTATCCGGCGGGTAAAAGGGGGGCGGGGTCCTTTACTTGTCCACGTCGCGGTTTATGTTCACGGAGTTTACGCCCTTGGCGTTGAGATAGTCGTTGAGCGCGGAGGCGATTGCCACACTGCGGTGGTGCCCGCCCGTGCAGCCGATGGCGATGGTCAGGGAGAGCTTGCCCTCCTCGATATAGAGCGGGAGCAGGAAGTCCGTCAAATCCTCAAGCTTCTCCATGAACTGGCGCGTCTGCTGATAACTGAACACGAACTCGAACACGGGCCTGTCCAGCCCGCACAGCGGCCGCAGATCCTCCACATAGTAGGGGTTTGGCAGGAAGCGCGCGTCAAACACCAAATCCGCGTCCATGGGTATGCCGTGCTTGAAGCCGAAGCTCATCACAGTCACGTCAATCTCGCGCTTCCTCCCCGCCCCGGCGAAGAGCGTGAAGAGCCTGCTTTGCAGCATGCCGAGCGTGAGCGCGGAGCTGTTGACGATAACGTCAGCGCGCTCGCGGATGGGGGTTAAAAGCTCCTTTTCGCGCGCAATCGCGTCCTCAATGGTGCCGCCGCGCTGCTGGAGCGGGTGGCGGCGGCGCGTCTCCTTGTAGCGCTTTACGAGCGTGGCCTCGTCCGCGTCCATATAGAGGATGCGGCAGTTGCACTCCATGGCGTTTAGCTGGTCAAGCGTTGCCAAAAGCTCGCCGAAGCCGTCTTTCTCGCGCACGTCCGTAACGAGCGCCACGCGCTCATAGCGGCCCTTTGTCGCAATGCAAAGCTCCGCAAAGCGCGGCATCAGCGCCACCGGCATGTTGTCCACGCAGTAGTAGTCCAAATCCTCCAGCACGTCCGCCGCGCGGCTCTTGCCCGCGCCGGAAAGCCCCGTTATTATCAAAAAATCCATCGTCTCACCTCAGCGGCGCCGCCCTTGAGCGCCTTGTCCTCTGTGCCTTATCTTCCGCGCCTTGCTTCGCGCGCTATTCCTTTGCGTCCTCAGTCCATGTCTCGCTCGGCATGGCTATGTTGTGCGGCACCTGCGGGCCGCGGTCTTCCAATTTATAGTCCGGGGGATAGAGTATAATTTCCGGCTCAAGCAGCACACCGGAGCTTTTGTATACGCGGCGGCGCACCTCCTTCAAAAGCTCGTGAACGTCGTTCGCGGTGGCGCTGCCGGTGTTTACGATGAAGCCCGCGTGCTTCTCACTCACCTGCGCGCCGCCTATGGCAAAGCCCTTGAGCCCCGCCTCGTCAATGAGCTGGGCGGCATAGTGCCCCTCCGGGCGCTTGAAGGCGCTGCCGGCGGAGGGCAGGTCGAGCGGCTGCTTGTCGCGGCGGCGCTCGTTGAAATCGCGCATTTTCGCGGCAATCTCCTCGCTGTCACCCTTTTCAAGGGTGAATACCGCGCTTACAATCACGTTGCCTGGGAGCTTCTTAAATAGGCTGCCGCGGTAAGTAAACCCGCACTTTTCCGCCGCAATCTCATATAGGCGCTGTTCGGGCAGGTAGTAGCTTACAACACTCTCCACCGCGTCCTTCAACTCGCCGCCGTAGGCCCCGGCATTCATCATCAGCCCGCCGCCGACCGTGCCCGGTATGCCGGAGGCAAATTCCAGCCCTGTGAGGCCGTTTTGCTGGGCGAAGGCCGCAAGGCGCGACAGCGGCACGCCGCACTCGGCATAGATTGAGCCTGAGGGCAGGAGAAAGAGCTTTGTCAGCTTCTCCGTACACACGGCAAAAACCTCGCTCATCCCCTCGTCGGGGAACACGGTGTTTGTGCAGTTGCCGAGCATAAGCGGGGCGAGCTCGTGCTCCTTGAGTATGCAGCAGAGCTTTGTCAGGCTCGTCAGGCTCGACGGGACGGCGAGCGCGCGGATTGGCCCGCCCACGCGCATTGAGCAGCGCTCGCGCATGGGCTCATTTTCCATCAGCGGCATGCCGGGCAGAGCCTCTTTTATTGCAAGTATGGCGTTTTCAAGTTTTTCCATCATAATCTCCATTCTGCCGCATATAGGCAGCACAAACAGGAATGAAAATCTCCATGCGCGGCTGAATGGAGATTATTCGGCATGTGCCGCGGCTGCCGCTTCAGCGGCGAGCGACACGCCGTTTTAATAATATATAGTGTGATTTTTCACACTATCTCCAATTAATCAAAAAAAGGTGTGCGCGGTCAGAATCCGCCCGCGTCAATGGCGCTGTCATGGGCGGCGACAAGCGCGTCTGCGGCGTTGTAGCCCATCTTCTTCTGGCGGTTGTTCATTGCGGCAAGCTCCACAATCACGGCGAGGTTGCGACCGGGGCGCACGGGCACCGTCACTTTCGGCAGCTCTATACCGAGTATGGTATCCGTCTCGTTTATGATGCCGAGGCGGTCATAGGCCTTGCCCTCAACCCAAGGCTCAAGGCTTATCACAAGGTCGATGCTGCCCTCAGGCTTCACCGCGCCCACGCCGTAGATGTGGCGCACGTTGATAACGCCGATGCCGCGCAGCTCCATATAATAGCGTATGAGCTCCGGCGCAGAGCCTATGAGCGTTTTGCGGTCAACGCGCTTAATCTCCACCGCGTCATCGGCTATGAGCCGGTGGCCGCGCTTTATAAGCTCAAGCGCGGTCTCGCTCTTGCCTATGCCGCTGTCGCCCATCAAAAGCACACCCTCGCCATATACCTCCACCAGCACGCCGTGTACGGTCTGGCGCGGGGCGAGATAGTGCTGGAGCGAATCTATAACGTCCGCCTGAAAAGCGGAGGTGTCCTCGTCGGTTATAAACACGTTGCGGTTGTATTTCTCCGCCATCTCAAGGCACTCCGGAAAGGCGCTGACGCCGTGGCAGATGACGAGCGCGGCAATGTCGTACTGCATGAAGCGCTCAAAGGCCTCGCGCCGCTGCTCAGCGGAGAGCGTGTCAAGATAGGTGCTCTCAACGCGGCCGATAATCTGCAGGCGGTGGGGGTCGAAGTAATTATAAAAGCCGGTAAGCTGCATGGCGGGGCGGTTAACGTCCGACGTGCGCACAACGGCGGTTTCATAGTCGGTAGAGGTGTGCAGGGGGCGGAGCTTGTGCTCCTCAACCAGAGTTTTGAGCTTGACGCTGTACTTGTTCCTCACTTTTTATATTTACCTCCTCAGTTGAAAGCTTATACGTTAGCATCGGCAGACAAGGACACACAGGGTTTTGACGGGCAGAAAAACGCCCATGC
>CAUABY010000020.1 GCA_958427375.1 uncultured Eubacteriales bacterium | reverse complement strand
CTCATCCGCCGTGCCCTGCTCACAGATGGAGCCGGCGTACATGACTATGACCTCATCGCACATCTGCGCGACAACGCCCAAGTCGTGGGTTATCATAATAATCGCCATGCCGAGCTCTTCCTGAAGCGACTTCATCAGCTCAAGAATCTGCGCTTGAATAGTCACGTCGAGCGCGGTGGTCGGCTCGTCAGCAATGAGGATATCCGGCTCGCAGGCGAGAGCCATGGCTATCATAACACGCTGGCGCATACCGCCGGAAAACTCAAAGGGGTACTGCTTCATACGCTTTTCCGGCTCGTTCACATTGACGAGGCGGAGCATCTCAACCGCGCGGTCCCAAGCTTCCTTGCGGTTGCGGTTGGTGTGCAGGGTGATAGCCTCCATAAGCTGGTGGCCTATAGTATAGGTCGGATTGAGGGAGGTCATCGGATCCTGGAATATGATGGATATTTTGTTGCCGCGGATGGTTTTCATTACCTTCTCCCCGGCGTTGACAAGCTCCTGCCCGTCAAACTGAATGGAGCCGCTGACAATCTTGCCGGTGGAGGCGAGAATCTGCATAATGGAGTAGGCGGTCACGCTCTTGCCGGAGCCGGACTCACCCACGATGCCCAGCACCTTGCCGCGCTCAAGATTGAAGGACACGCCGTTGACGGCCTTAACCTCACCCGCGGGGGTAAAAAACGAGGTGCAGAGGTCTCTTACTTTAAGAAGAGGTGTTGACATCAGTTTCTACCTCCCTTTCAGTTTCTCAGCTTCGGGTCGAACGCGTCGCGCAGTCCGTCGCCGAAGAGGTTGAGTGACAAAACTATAAGAGAAATGACGATTGCGGGGATAACCAGTCTGTAGGGGTAAGAGCTCAGGCCGTTGAGAGCGTCGGACGCGAGCGAGCCGAGCGAGGGCATGGGCGCGTTGACGCCGAGACCGAGGAATGAGAGGTAGCTCTCGGTGAAGATGGCGCTCGGTATCTGGAGCGCGGTGGAGATGATTATAACGCTCATGCAGTTGGGGAGCAGGTGCTTTCTGATTATCCAGCCGCCCTTGGCGCCGCTCGCCTGAGAAGCAAGCACATACTCCTGCTCACGCAGGGAGAGAATCTGGCCGCGGATAAGGCGCGCCATGGACACCCAGTAGAGCAGGGCGAAAACGATAAAGAGGCTCAAAATGTTGCAGCCTATCTTTGCCAGCGGTGTGCCATCTATGGCCGTGCTGAGCGTGACCGACAGCACAGAGGCCAAGAGTATGCACATGAGCATATCCGGCAGGGAGTAGATTATATCTACTATGCGCATTATGAAAAGGTCGACCTTGCCGCCGAAGTAGCCCGCGATAGAGCCGACGGTCATACCGATTATAAGCACAATGATGCTTGCGAAAAAGCCGACGGCGAGGGAGATACGCGTACCGTACACGACGCGGATAAAGTAGTCACGCCCGGCGGAGTCCGTGCCAAAGACATGGGGGAACACGGTTTCCCCGGCCTCAATGCGCTTAAGCTCCGTCTTGCCGTACTGGAAAGGCGCAAGGTTATTGAAGCTCGCGTCAACAGGTCTGCCCGGAGTAACGCCGAGCATGTTGTCATAAGAATACGGCCAGAACATCGGGATGATGATGCAGGAAAGGGTGATGATGACGACGATGATGAAAGAAATGAGCGCAATTTTATTCTTGCACAGACGCTTTACGCCGTCTTTGAAGAAGGTCGTGGACGGGCGCATCTGCACCATGTACTCCTTGTCCGCGTCGCTTGCAGGCATAAAGCTGTCCAAATCGACATGGAGAGTAAAGCGTTTCTTTTTATAGCTATCCAATTTTCTAACTCTCCTTTACTCCAAAGTAATGCGCGGGTCGACTATCTTGTAGAGGATATCGCTCAAAAGGTTCATCACAACGATGAGCACGGCGAGCACTATGGTTGTGCCCATAACAAGCGGATAGTCGCGGCTGGTGATGCTGTTGACGAAAGCGCGGCCGATGCCTGGCACGGCGAAAATCTTCTCAACCACGAGCGAGCCCGTGACGATGTAGGCCAGCATCGGCCCAAAGTATGTGATGACCGGGATGAGCGAGTTTTTCAGCGCGTGGCCGAAGATTATCTTGTTGCTCGCCACGCCCTTGGCCTTGGCGGTGCGTATGTAGTCCTGCCCCAGGACATCCAGCATTGACGAGCGCGTCAATCGCGTGATGTAGGCCATCGGATAGAGTGCGAGCGTGATGATTGGCAACACAAGTCCTGCCGCCGTCGCGCCGTTTCCGGGGAACCACGAGAGTTTAATCGAAAACGCCACAAGCAGCAGTGAGCCCATGATGAACGAGGGCATGGACACAAAGGCCGTCATGATGACCATGATGAGCTTGTCCACGAACTTGTTGCGGTTAAGCGCGGCAACCGCGCCGAAAACTATGCCAAACCCCAGTGCGGCAAAGGCCGCGATAACGCCGAGCTTGGCGGATACCTTAAGGCCGTCGGAAATGACATCAATAACGTCGCGCCCGCGCTGCTTGAGCGATGGGCCGAAATCAAACTCGGTAACAACGTCCTTGAGGTAGGTGGTATACTGTTGGAAAAGCGGTTTGTCCAAACCGTACTTTGCCTCCATGGCAGCCTGAACCGCCGGAGTAACTGCCTTTTCACCCATGAACGGGCCGCCCGGCACCGCGTGCATGACGAAGAAGGTGATGGTGATGACCACCCAGATCGTGAGCAGTGCGAGCAGGATTCGCTTGATGATATACATCAGTGTTTTGGAATTCATTTATCTGCTTCGGCTCCTTTAATTTTTCACGCGCTGCCAAGCGTCCATCGTCTTTCCTTTCGGAAAGACGCAAAGGGCGCCCTTTGCCGGCCATATTGCGCGTCTGTCGGACAACTGTCCGCATTTTGCAGTATATTTGTATTGTTCTATTATATCTCAACGTACGACATATTTCAAATGTATTTTTATTTACAGCACCAGAATAATTCACCAAATTATGTTCAAGGCCTTAGCATATTTCTTGTATATACTGTCAAAAAAGCTCCCGCTTGGCGGCAAAAATCCTTGCCGCCAAGCGGGAGCCGTATTGGTTTTGATTTTAAGAGGGACTGTGCCGCAAGCTTTGTGTCTGCCGATGGCGGACACAAAGCTGTGGTTTTTGCACGCCGACTACTGCCGCGGCTTACTTCACAAGGCCGAATTTTGCGTAGGCCGCGGGCATTTCAGCCTCATTCAGTTCTTTGACAAACACCTCGCCATCCACAAATTCCTTATATACATTCCCGTCGAGAGTGATGCGCCCGGTGGGAGTTTTTAGTGAGAACATCTCGCTGTGGATGAAGGGTGACTTGGGGCTTTTCTCGCAGTAGAGGCAGAGCGCGTCATAGTCCTGCGGAAGCTGCGGCTCCTCGGTGAAGGAGTAGAAGCGCCGCCACTCGCCCTTGTGTAAATCCATCAGCACCCAGCCGAGAAACGCGTCCTTATCAAAGCGGTAGCACTCGTCAAACTGCGGCTGCTCCACTCCCTCAACAAGGCGCAGAGGATAGCGCGGGCAGACCTCGCCTATGCCGACATCACAGCACCACACGCCGTCCGCAGCCTCAACCCTGAGCACACGGTGGCGGCGCATGGGCAGTTCGCTCTCACCGCGCAGGTAGCGTGCGGCATACTCCGTGACCTTATAGCCGAGCTGGCGCAGCAGACACGCGAAAAGCCCGTTGAGCTCAAAGCAGAAGCCGCCCTTCCCCTGCTCGACCACCTTTTTGTACAAATCCGCCTCATCAAGCGAGAGGGGTATACCGCGGATGATATCGAGATTTTCATAGGGGACATGGGTGCAGTGGGCAAATTGCAGCTCGCGGAGGAAGGCGGAGTCCGGCACAAAGTACGCGGGCAGGCTGAGGCCAATGCGCTCAAGATATTTTTCTGCTTTCATTCTCTCCATTTTGCGCTTATCTCCTCCAAAATTTCCATTACAGTTAAAAGCTGCTCACGCGTGACATAGGGGCTGGGCTTATTCTCACGCGCGCAGGCAAGAAAGTGCTTGAGCTCGTTATAATACCAGCCGCATGGCGGCACGTTTATGCCCGTAGACACCGTGACCTCGTCCGCCGTGTCGTACACGCGCGGCGGCTCGCCGGTTGTGTAGGCTGTGAGATGCTCGCCGTCGTTTATGAGCATGCCGTTTTCAAAGTACACGCGCCAGCGTGCCGTCCACGGGATATCGGCGTTGAACCACGCGGCCTCACCCGTGACGTTCAGCCGCCCGTAATTGTAATTCACGCGGAACTGCTCAGGATAGCTCTTGCCGTCGCCCTGGCATGAGGTAAAGCCGAAGCTGTCGGGTCTGCCGAAGAGGGAGACGATTATATCCAAGTCGTGGATGTGCAGATCGTATGGCAGGAGCCCGGACTTATTCACATCAAACAGCCAGCCGTCCTTTGCCCAGTCGGGGCAGGCGGACAGGCGCTCAAAGCAGGCATCCAGCGGCTTGCCGAACTCGCCGCTTTGCACCGCCTCACGCAGGAAGCCCACTTCCTTGGTGAATTGCAGCACCTGCGCGATATAAAGCTGTACACCCTGCCGCTCGGCCTCGTCCAAAAGCTCTTTCGCGTCGGCCGTGCTGAGAGCTATCGGCTTTTCGCAGATGGTGTGCTTTTTCAGCCGCAGGCTCTCCATGGCCATGTCATGGTGCATATAGGTGGGTGTGCAGATGTCGACAATGTCGACGTCGCAGGCGTTCACCATCTCGGTAATGCTGGCAAAGCAGGGTACGCCCCACTCCGCCGCCGTCGCTGCCGCGCGCTCGGAGTGCCCGACCAGCGCCGCGACCTCACAGCCCTCTATTTCGCGGAAATTGGCATAGTGAACCTTGCCCATGCCGCCCGCGCCGACAAGGCCGATTTTCATTTTCTCCATTGCGCCGCCCTCAAAACTCAAAGCCCTGCGTGCGCAGGTATTCAGCCGAGTCAAGCACAGCGCGGTTTATCTCGTCCAAATCCTTCGCCCCGGCCTGCGTGAACTCGATTTCAATGGAGTAGGGGCTTAAATTGTCTGCCTCGTCCATCAGCTTAAACAGCTTGGGGAACTCCACATAGCCCTTGCCGAGGGCGGGGAAATTCCACTCCTGACGCCCGGCGGCCTTGTCCTTGAGGTGGACATAGCCTATCTTGTCCATGCAGGCGGCAAAATCCTCCGCCACGTCCACATCACCATAGAAAATGGCGTTTGCGGTGTCATAATTTATCAGCACGCGCGGAGAGCCGACAAGCTGCACAATCTCCTTGAGTATGCGCCCTGTGCCGTGGTCGCCGTGAACCTCAAGCACCAGCTTCATGTCGTACTTTTCAAGATAGCCGACAATGTCGCGGATATGCTCCGCCACGACCTCATTTGAGGCCACGGCCTTATCCTCAAGATGCGCCTCGCCCACGGAGGAGACGATGTACTCACAGCCAAAGAAGTGCGCAAGGCGGATGTTGTTGACAAAATCGCCGATGCGCGCGGTGTCCATGAGGTTGGTGTGCCCGCTCATGGCAAAGGGGATGAGCCCCGCCTCATTGAGCATATCCTGCACCTCAAGCAGGCGTTTGAAGCTCTGGTCGGGGAAAACGTGCTCAGTCCAGCCCTTGGTGGCCGTGAGCTCAATGTACTTAAAGCCCGCCGCCTTTATGCCCGCTATCGCGTCCTCAATGGGATAGCCGTGGTAGCAGTTGGAATTGACGGCAATAATACGCTTTTTCATGGTCTCACCTCAGATAAAGTTGTCCAGATAGCGCTTGGAGAGACGGATGGACTTGAGGATATCCTCGCGGCTGCCCTCAAAGGCCTTGTCCTCCACCTCGATAACCGCGCAGCCGCTGTAGCGGATATCGTTGAGCGCCGAGACGAAAGCCGCCCAGTCAACGTCGCCAAGCCCCGGAATCTTCGGGGACATGTACTCAAGCGGATATGCCAGCACCCCGCAGTCTGCGAGCTTCTCCGGGTAGAGCTTGATGTCCTTGAAGTGGACGTGGTAGATGCGGTCTTTAAACTCGTAAACGGTCTTGAGATAGTCAAGCCGCTGCCACACATAGTGGCTGGGGTCGAAGTTGAGGCCAAAGTTTGCCGAGGGGATGAGCTCAAAGAGCCTGCGGTAGATAACCGGGGTACACATGAGGTTCTGCCCGCCCGGCCACTGGTCCGCGCCGAAGAGCATGGGGCAGTTTTCTATGGCAACCTTTACGTTGCAGTCCTCCGCCAGCTTTATAAGCCCCGGCCAGATCTCCTTGAAGAGCTCTATGTTCTCCTCCACGGTCTTGTGCTGGTCACGGCCGATAAAGGTCGTCACCATGCCAACGCCCAGCTTGCTGCTTGCGCGGATGAGCGCCTTGAGGTGCTCGATTGCCGCCGCGCGCTTTTCCAAATCCGCATCCATGGTGTTAGGGTAGAAAGCGAGTGAGGATATCTCCATCCCCTTGCCCGCGACATAGTCTTTGACATACTTTGCGTACTCATCGTCCGCCAGCACGCGCTCCGCGTCAATATGGCAGACACCGGCATAGCGGCGCTCCGCCCCGTTGCCCGCCGGCCAGCAGGCGACCTCAAGGCACTTAAAGCCCATTTCCGCCGCCGTGTCTACCGCCTCTTCAAAGCTCCAGCCGTCCAAAATGGCGGTGAGCAGGCCAAATTTAATCATAGCATTTACTCCTTCCGCAAATCTTCCGCAAATATAATATCATCCGTTTTCGTTTATCTGTTTTCGGGTATCTCCACGCTCTCGCCGAGCTCCGAGGACTTGATGGAGGCGAACACCGCGCGCATTGCGTACAGCGCCGACTCGCCGGAGATTTCCGGCGCGCGGTTATTCTTCAGGCAGTCTATCCAGAGGTCTATAACGCCGGACCTGGTCTGATTATCGTTCGTCTGGATTTGCTCAACATCGTACATGTACTCCTCGCCGTCGGCAAGCTTGACAACGATGGAGTGTGCGGGGTCATCGTATATGCGCATGATGCCCTTTGTGCCATAGAGGATGGTGGAGTTATCCTCCGCGCCGTAAAACGTCCAGCTCGCGGTCATGGTGCCAAATGCGCCGCCGGAGAGCTCATAGATGCACACGGCGTTATCGTCAACGCCAATGAGCTCGCCGTCCTCACCGCGCTTGTCAAGCGTTGTCAGCCGCGCGGTCGTGCGCACAACACGCTGTCCGGTGAGAAAGTGGATGAGGTCGGTCTTATGTACGCCGAGGTCGGCCATTGCGCCCATTGCCGCGCGCTTTTTATCGAAGAACCAGGTGTTCTTTCCGGGGTTGATGCTCCAGGTCTCCGGGCCGCCGTGGCCAAAGGTGGTGCGGAAGCTGATTATACTGCCGATGAGCCCCTCATCTATAAGCTCCTTGGCCTTGACGTGCGCTCTGGCAAGGCGCTGGTTGTGGCCTATCATCAGGAATCTGCCGCTCTCGCGCGCTGCTTCGGCCATGGCCTCGCAGTCCTCAATGGTGGTGGCCATGGGCTTTTCGCAGAGCACGTGCTTGCCCGCCTTGAGCGCCTTGATTGCAAGCTCCGCGTGGGCATAGTTCGCCGCGCACACGGAAACCGCGTCTATCTCCGGGTCGGCAAGCAGCTCTTCCGCGCTGTCATACACCTTGCCGCCGTACTTTGCCGCCATGTCCTCCGCGCGCTGGCGGCTGGGGTTGTAAAAGGCGCGAAGCTCACAGTCCGAGTTATCCGCGTACTCCGGGATGTGCCGCACCTGCGCGATTTTGCCGCAGCCCAATATTCCGATGCGGATTTTGTCGTTCATAATTAAAGCCCCCTGTTTCAGCTAAATATGTAGGTTTGCCAAAAGAGCCTGTACAGGCTCTTTTGATGGTTTAGTTGTCCTTTCGCTGGACGAGCACTGCGAAGATAATGATAAGACCCTTGACAGCCTCGCACAGGAAGGTGGGTACGCCCACGGTGTTGAGGATGTTATTCATAACACCGATAATAAGCATACCAAGGAAAGTGCCGATGACGCTGCCCTTGCCGCCGCTCATGGCGGTGCCGCCCACGATAACCGCGGCAATCGCGTCCATTTCATAGCCGCTGCCGGCGTTGGCAAAGTCCATGGAGCCGATACGGGCAATATAGATGATGGCGGCCAGGGCGCACATTACGCCGCCCAGGGCGTAGATGTTGCGCTTGACCTTGTTGACATTGATACCGGAGAGCTTGGCCGCGCGCTCGTTGGAGCCGATGGCAATAGTCTGGCGGCCGAAAGCAGTCTTTTTGAAGATGATGTGCATGATGATGACTATCAGTATCCAGTAGATGATAGGCAGCACCACCTGATCGAATATCTTGGCAGAGACGATGAGCTTAAACCCTGCGGGCACTTCGGGGTTGAAAGTCTTGGTAAGCTGCTGGGTGACGGAGCGGAATATCTTCATGGTGCCGAGAGTGGCAATGAACGGGGGAAGCTTACCGTAGGATATGAGCGCACCATTGAGCTGGCCGAATAGATAGCCGCAGACCATGACCGCGATTATGGCAATGGCGTAGGCAACAGGGCCGGTAATGCCGATGGCCGCCAGCGGGCCGCTTGGGCTGAGCAGGTACAGCAGCACTGCACCCAGCGCGCAGAGCATGGAGCCCACGGACAGGTCAATGCCGCCGGATATGATTATAAAGCACATGCCCAGCGCGATAACGCCTGCGTATGTATTATTTCTGAGTATGTTCAGCCATGCCATGCCCACTTTGCCGAACATGCCGCCGAAGGAACCGGCGTTTATCCACATGACCACGCACTGGATAAGCACCATGACTATAAGGGCGAATATGGTGGGGGCAAGCTCCTTGTGGCCCCTGTGCTCCTTAAACGCGCCAAGCTTACCGGCGCTTTCAATTCTGTTTCCCATTTGAACTCTCTCTCCTTTTTACTTATTTCCGCCGGTGGCGAGGTACATAATGTTGTGCTCGTTCATTCCCTCGCCGCTGACCTCGCCAATCTGGCGGCCGTGGAAGAGCACTATGCTCCTGTCGCACACGCGGATTATCTCCTGAGCCTCGGACGAAAGCACGATTACAGCCACGCCCTCCATTGCCAGGCGGTGGATAATATTGTAAATTTCCTCCTTGGCGCCCACATCCACGCCCTGGGTGGGGTTATCAAGAATGAGCAGCTTGGGGTTGGACATCAGCCACTTGGCGAGCACCACCTTCTGCTGGTTGCCGCCGGAAAGGCTTGTGATGAGGTCAAGCCTGTCGCCCATCATTATCCTCATCTCCTCAACCTGCTTTGCAAAGAGCTTCTCCTGCTTGTCAAAGTCTATGAAGAGCTTGTGCTTTTTCATCTTCGGCAGCTTTACTATGGAGCCGTTGTCGAGGATGCTCATGTCCTTTAGGATGGCGTTTTCCTTGCGGTTTCGCGGGAGGTAGGCAATCCCCGCGTCGAGCGCCTGATAGGTGCTTGTGATATGTACTTCCTTCCCCGCGAGCACGACCCTGCCGGTGTAGTTCTTGCCCATCGCGCCGAACACGCTCTGGAAAAGCTCACTGCGTCCGTCGCCCAAAAGCCCCGTCACGCCCAGCACCTCACCCGCGCGCACGCTCAGCGAGATATTCTCAAAGTACTTGCCGTCGGAGAGGTTTTCCAGTCTCAGCATCTCGTCGCCGAGCTTTATCTCGCGCTGCAGCACATCCATGCTGACCTCGTGGCCGACCATGTACGCCGCGAGCTTTTTCGTGTCGGTGTCTTTGACCATACCCTCCGCCACCATCTTGCCGTCACGAAGCACCGTGTACCGGTCACAGATTTCCATCACCTCGCCCAGCTTGTGCGAGATGAAGATTATGCCCACGCCCTGCTCGCGCAGAGTGCGCATCATGCCGAAAACGCGCTTTATCTCCGGCTCTGTCAGGGAGGTCGTCGGCTCGTCCATTATGATGACGGACGCGTCCTGCATCAGTGCGCGGCAGATTTCAACAATCTGCTTGTACGATGCGTCAAGGTCTCGCACCATGGTCCTGGGGTCGAGCTCAATATTCATCTTTTCAAAGAGCTCGGCGGTTTTCTCCTGCATCTGCTTCGCGTCAAGGAACATGCCCTTTTTCGGCAGATGCGTGATGAACATGTTCTCGTAAATGCTCAAATCGTTTATCAGGTTCAGCTCCTGATGGATAAAGCCGATGCCCGCGTCGAGCGAATCAACAGGTGAAGTGAAGCTGCGCTCCACCCCGTCGATTACTATTTTGCCGCTGTCCGCCGTAAGCACACCGCCGAGTATGTTCATCAGCGTGGATTTGCCCGCGCCATTTTCGCCCAGCAGCGCGCATATCTCGCCGCCGGACAGCGTCAGGCCTACATCGTCCAGAACGTTATTCGCGCCAAAGGACTTGTAGATATTCTGCATTGACAGGTTCAAATTATCACATCCAATAAAATAAAATGTACAGTATTCTGCACGGAGCTGTCGTCAGCCTGCGGCGCTCTGACGCCGCCTCCGCACAGAATATTTGAAAGGGGCTATGGCTATAAAGCCATAGCCCCGTGGATAGCTAATGCTTGTTTTAATTAGTAAACGGTGTTCTCCGGGTCGAGGTAGTCTGCAACGTTGTCAGCGGAGACGATGGTGGTGGGGATGATGATAACCGGCTCAGCGGTGCCGCCCTCAAGCAGGGTGATAGCGGTCTTGATGGCGTCCTGAGTCATAGCAGGGCTGTACAGGGCGGAAGCAAGGCCCAGGTCAGCATACTGCTCATCAGCGATCATCTTGAAGTACTCCTGGCAGCCGCCGCCACCGGTCATGGCCTTGATGTCAGTGCGGCCAGCCTCGGTGATGGACTGGATGCAGCCCATGGAGGTCTCATCGTCCATGGAGAACACAGCATCAATCTGGGGGTGAGCCTCCAGAGCGTCAGCCATAGCGGTCACGCCGTCAGCGCGGGCGAAGCTGGGAAGCTGCATCTCAACGATGTTGCTCTTGTCGTAGCCGACCTCATCGAGGTAAGCGTAGAAGCCTTCCTTACGCAGCTCGCAGACGGAGCCGGAGGAGGGAACGTCCATAACAAGAATGTTGGCAGCGTCGCCGACCTTCTCGGTTATGTACTTAGCGGACTGGTAGCCCATGTCGTAGTTGTCGCCGGTGACCTTGTAGATGCCCTCGCAAGCGACGTCAACGTCAAAGTTGACAACGGGGATGCCTGCGTCAATAACTGCCTGAAGAGCGGTCTCCATACCGGTCCACTGGGGCCAGGAAACGATAACGGTTGCGCCCCATGCCACCAGGTCATCAAGAGCGGTGGTCATCTCAGCAGCGTCCTTGGAAGTGGTGACCTTGTACTCCAGGCCATTGTCAACGCAGTACTTCTCTGCGTAGTATGCGCAGCCTGCAACCCAGCCGTGGGTAACAGCAGGAGCCGCGATACCGACCTTGATTTCAGGGGCGGCGGCATCTGCGGGAGCTTCTGCCGGTGCCTCAGCCGGGGCTTCTGCCGCGGGAGCCTCAGTGGCTGCCGGAGCAGAGGACGAGCCGCATGCGCAAAGTGCGAAAACCATGCACAGTGCGAGCATCATTGCCAAAAGTTTTTTCATCATTTTTCCTCCATTGTAAATGTTTTTTATCTTCTAAGGCAGAGCCTAAGAATTCCACATAATACAGCGCCGCATAGTTTTATTGCGGTTCAGGCGGCACTGAGCCAGCTCTTTAAAATCCATCGGATTTTTTGTGAAATACTCACAAATTTTAGGCGCAGAAATTGTGCAAATCTCAGAGTAATTGTGCGAATTTGGGCTTTCATTGGAAATATAGCACATAACTTCATCTCTGTCAACAGGGTAAAATCATGTTGAGGGCCTTGATTTTGCGGCGTTCATTGTGAAATTTTATGCACAAAAGCACTGCTTCTCCCATGCCGCGCCTATATTTTCTTCCACTTTTGTTATTACTTTTTTCGCCGATTATATATTGCGGCGGGCGCGGGGCTTGTAGTATAATTTATATATAATTATGTAAAAATTTTTATCGGAGAAAAGGCCATGAATGAAAATGTAATAAAGTTTTTTGAGCTGTACGAAAAGGATGAGAGCCTGCGGGCGCGCGTCGCGGAGGCGGAGGCGAACTATCCCGGCTCGCTTGAGATACGCGAGAGCGTGGTAAAAAACGTGCTTTTGCCCATAGCGCGCGATATCGGGCTTGAGTTTGACATCACGGATTTGCGAAAGTTCGAGACGCGGCGCAAGATGGCCGTGGCCACGCAGGACCCCGACGAGTGGCTTCAGGAGCCGGACAATGGCGGCGAGGTCTACTGGCTGCTCGACCGCGGCTGGACCGACGATGAGGAGAAGTATAAGGGCTGAATGGCGGCCGTATGACCGCGAAAAACGCAGACACCCATATTTTATGAGTGTCTGCATTTATTTTCATGTATCCGGTTTTTGTTCCTCTGCCGCGGGCTCGGCGGATACCGGCGCGGGTGCGGGTACGGCCGCCGCCTTGGCCGCCTCTCTCCCCTGCACGAATGTACCCAGCAGGGTATAGATCACCGAGAAGATTGGCACGGCAAAGAGCATGCCCATTATGCCGAACGCCGTACCGCCTACCGTGACCGCCACCAGTACCCACAGGCTTGGCAGGCCGACGGATTTGCCGACGACCTTCGGGTAAACGAAATTACCCTCCACCTGCTGCAAAATGACAAGGAACACGAGGAAAGTCAGCGCCTTTATCGGGCTTTCAAAGACAATGAGGAACGCGCCGAAAATCGCGCCTATCCACGCGCCGAGGATTGGGATGAGCGCCGTGAAGCAGATGACGACAGAGGTCACCAGCGCATACGGCAGACGGAGTATGGACATGCCAACAAAGCACAGTGAGCCGAGGATGAAAGCCTCCGTCACCTGTCCGCTGACGAAGCGGGAGAACGTGCCGCTCACGAGCGACAAAAAGTCAAGTATGTGCCCCGCGGCCTTTTCGCCGAAGAAGGCGTGGATTAAGCGCGCGGAGTTTCTGCCGAGCTTCTCCTTCTGCGCCAGCACATACAGTGAGAAGAATATGCCCAGCACGAAGTTCACGATAGTCGAGGCGATTGAACGCGTTATATCCATCGTCTTGCCGAAGATGATGGAGCCGCGCTCACTCAGAAAGTCGCTTGCGGCCTTTATCGCGCTTTCAAGGTCAATGTTCAGCTCCGGCAGTACAATATTGTGCGCGCCGAGGAAAACCGCTGTCTCAGTCCACCACTGCTCCATCTTGCCGATTGCGTCGGGCAATTTCTCATACAGGGCGGAAAAGGTTCCGGAAAGCTGCGGAATGATTATAAAAATCAGTGCGATCACAGCGCCGAACAGCAGCAAAAAGCTCAGTACAAGGCACACCGGACGCTTGAGCTTTTCCGGCAGAGCGCTTTTGGACTTGCGCCAGAGCTTCGTCCAGCCGCGCTCGATTGGGCGCAGGACAAGATTTGCCACAAAGGCTGTACACAGGCCGAGGATAAACGGCGACAACAGCTTTAAAAGACCGCGCAGCAGCTGCCCCACAAGCCGCGCGTTTTGCAACCCCCAGTACAGCAGTATGCCAAACGCGACAAGCAGCGCAAGCTTTCTCATATTTTTCTTGTTAAGTTCCAAACACCCAGCTCCTTTTCAGCACAGCTTGTTATAATTTTACTCCCTACAACACAGCAATTGCAAAGTTTTAGTAAATATTCTGTGTGCGTATTGAAAAATATGCGCGGTGGTCGTTTATTTCCCCATCGCCGCGAGCGCATCGCGGACATAGTCCGTCGTCAGTATCTTTTTCACAGTGCCGTCGACGTCAAGCCTCGTGGTGTTATGGCTGGTGTAGCTCTCCTCCGCCATCGTGTGTACCTCGCCGCGCGCCACAAACTTGTCATAGTTGAGGTCGCGGTTGTCGGCGGCGACGCGGAAATAGTTGCCCATGTCCTCACTGCGCAGGCGTTCTTCGCAGGTCATCAGCGTCTCGTACAGCTTCTCGCCGTGGCGTGTGCCGATTATGTTCGTGCCGGTGTCGCCGAAAAGACGCTGCACTGCCTTGGCAAGGTCGCCGATGGTGGACGCATCGGCCTTTTGGATGAAGAGGTCGCCTGGGTTCGCGTTCTTAAAAGCGAACAGCACGAGATCGACCGCCTCGTCAAGGTTCATAAGGAAGCGGGTCATGTTCGGGTCGGTTATCGTTATGGGGTTTCCGGCCTTGATTTGGTCTATGAAAAGCGGGATAACGCTGCCGCGGCTGCACATAACGTTGCCATAGCGCGTGCAGCAGATGACGGTGTTGCCGCGCTCAGCGGCGATCCGGGCGTTTGCGTAGATGACGTGCTCCATCATTGCCTTAGAGATACCCATGGCGTTGATGGGGTAGGCCGCCTTGTCAGTGGACAGGCACACCACGCGCTTGACCCCGGCCTCGACCGCGGCATGCAGCACGTTGTCCGTGCCCTCAATGTTGGTGCGCACGGCCTCCATCGGGAAGAACTCACAGGACGGCACCTGCTTGAGCGCGGCCGCGTGGAAGATGTAGTCCACGCCGGGCATAGCGTCGCGGATGGACTGGGGGTTGCGCACATCGCCTATGTAGAACTTGACCTTCCCGGCGTTCTCCGGGTGCTTGGCCTGAAGCTCGTGGCGCATATCGTCCTGCTTCTTCTCATCGCGTGAGAATATGCGGATTTCCTTTAAATCCGAGTCCAGAAAATGCTTGAGAACGGTAGAGCCGAATGACCCCGTCCCCCCGGTTATCATAAGTGTCGCGTTGTCGAATGTAGACATTTGTTTTCTCCCTATTCTCTATATAGACTAATCACAGTCGACATATATCAAATTTAGAGGATTGATGTTTCCACCGCCGGATATTTTTAGTTGGCAGATTAATCTTAGTTTCATACATGGCTCATTTCCTCAGACTTTTCTTTATCCGCCGCTGTTGTCTGCCCCGACGCGACGCCTTCCGTGCTCTCTTTCATAAACAGCACCTTGATTGTTGCGAATATAATGCTCAAGTCCTCCAAAATGCTGGGGTTCGCAATATACATCAAGTCCATCTGGAGCTTATAGTACGGAATGGTGTTATACTTCCCATAAACCTGCGCATAGCCGGTCAGTCCCGCCTTGGCTTGCAGCCTCAGACGAAACTCCGGCATCTCCTCTTCGTACTGTGCGGCAATTTCAGGGCGTTCCGGGCGAGGCCCGACCACGCTCATACTGCCGCCCAGGATATTGAAAAGCTGCGGCAGCTCGTCCACACGGCAGGCACGGATTATGCGGCCTACCGGCGTGATACGGCTGTCATTTACGCCGGTGGACAGCCGCGCGACCCCGTCTTTTTCAGCGTCGGTGCGCATACTGCGGAATTTAAGCATGTTAAATTCCTTGCCGTCCTTTGTCAGGCGCACCTGCTTATAGAATACCGGGCCGCCGTCGCATGCCTTTACAGCGACAGCAACGACAAGCATAATCGGGCTTGTCAGAACAATGCCGATTATGCTTGCAACGATATCAAAAAGCCGCTTTGCAAGAGCATACTCAATCGGCGGGCTGTAGCTGTCCACGCACATCACCGGCAGATGGAACATATGTACGCGCCGTGCCCCTCCCATGATGACATCGCCTATGCGCGGGATAAGATATACGCTTATCTTTTTTGCCACGCAATATTTTATTATCAGGTTGCGCTCGTGGCTGTGGACACCGCAGAGAAAAACCGTGTCAAGGCCATCTAAATTGTGCATGTCGAGCTCAAAGCACTCATCCGCACTACAGGCAAACTGCACATCAAACTTTTTGTTTGTACCATGCTCGCCGAAGCCGGAGAAGTTCAGGTCAGGCATCTCTTCAACATCCTGCCGGGTATTGTAGATTATGCCCATTCTCGCCCCACCGAATTTGTTGAAATACCAAACATTTGCAAGTTTGCACCATAAAGCGCTGAGAACGAGCTGCCCGGCAAAAGCGGCAAGCGCTGGCGGGATAAACGGGAAAGCACCGCTCATCAGCCAAAGCACTATGTACATAAATCCGTCTGCCAAAAGCACAGCTAATGTCTGGCTGAGAAAGAGCCCAAGACTGCGCTTAAACGAAAGCTGGAACGCGTCATATGCTTGTCCGAAGAAGGTATAGAGCACAGCAAACATGAGCACTATGCCCGCGCTTCTTATTGAGGAAGGCGAAAGAAAGATGTGCATGGAGTAGTAGCCATACCAGCAGGCCGCGAACGGGATTACTGCGAGCAATACCGCGAGCGCCTTGACAAGCCGCACGGAGCCGTCATGGAATGACCGCTCCTGCGAACGTATATCGTTTTGCTTCTCCGGTATTCTCATCTATACGACTGCCTCTCCTGCATTTTCACGCTGTTTATCTGAATAAGCTGCTTCAGCTCATTACTATACCATTTTACATATAGTATATTATATAAGTATCTCTCGGCCTTGTCAATGGATGGCAAACCCTAAGCGGGGCAAACTTTTCCCCATATAGTCAAGACCACCGGCATAGCCGGTGGCTTCCTTTTATAAGTGACATAAATAAAAAAGACACGACCAGCGTCGTGTCTTTTTTATTTGGTGGACGATACAAGACTCGAACTTGTGACCTCCCGCACGTCAAGCGGATGC
>CAUABY010000019.1 GCA_958427375.1 uncultured Eubacteriales bacterium | reverse complement strand
CGCAGTTTGCCCGCTACAGGTCGTGCTACTGTGGGCTGTGCAAGGCGCTTAAGGACAGGCACGGCCAGATCTCGCGCTTAACATTAAATTATGATTTGACCTTTGCCGTGTTGCTCTTGAATTCGCTCTATGAGCCGGAGGAGCACTCAGGCGAGCTTCGCTGTGCCGCACATCCGGCAAAGCCCCACGCGTGGTGGCAGAGCGAGATGACAGACTATGCCGCAGACGTGAACGTTATGCTTGCGTATCTCAAGTGCATGGACAACTGGAACGATGACGCGAACCTTCTCTCACTTGCGCAGGCCTCCGCGCTCAAGCGCGCGTATAGAGAGCTTGCGGGAAAATACCCGCGCCAGCATGCCGCGATGAGCGGCTCCATTGCCGCCCTGAGTGAGCTTGAAAATAACCGCGATGAGAGCCCGGACAGAGCTGCGGCAGCCTTTGGCGAGTTTATGGCGGAGCTCTTTGTCTATAGAGAGGACAGGTGGAGCGATACTCTGCGCGCCATGGGGCGGGCGCTGGGCAGGTTTTTGTACATCATGGACGCGGCGATGGATTTGGACGCGGACACGCTGCACAATAGCTATAACCCGTTTCGGCGTTATTATGGGCTGGACAATGAGCGGCGCTTCCGCGATATTTTGAAGATGCTGCTCGCCGAATGTGTTTTTTATTTTGATAAGCTGCCGCTTGTGCTCGACGCGGATATTTTGAAGAATATCCTCTGCTTTGGCACATGGCAGCAATTTGAAGCAAAATTTTCTAAAAAGAAAGGGACTTCCGATGTATCAGGACCCGTATAAAGTCCTCGGTGTCTCGCCAAATGCGACGGATGAGGAGATAAAAAAAGCATACAGGGACTTGACTAAGAAGTACCATCCCGACCTCAATCCCGATGACCCGGACGCAGCAAGAAAGATGAATGATGTCAATGCCGCATATGACGCCATTAAAAACGGCGCGGCGAAACAGCAGACTCAATCGAGCTATGGCGGATCGTATGGCTCATACGGCTCATACGGCTCTTACGGCGGCTATGCTGACCGCGACAGCAGCTGGGGCAGCTGGGGGCCATGGGGCTGGGGTGACTTTAACGGCGGCACCGGCGCACAGCAGCAAGAGCGAATAGAGTATACCGCCGCCAAGAACTATATACGAAACGGCATGTATAAAGAGGCGATAAACGCGCTCTCCGGTGTGCCGGTGCCTGAGCGTGACGGTAAGTGGTATTATCTGAACGCGGGCGCGAATATGTATATGGGCAATAAGATAGCAGCCCTTGAGGCGGCCAAACGCGCGGTTGAAATCGAGCCGGGCAACGAGGAGTACCGCCGTCTGCTTGAGCAGCTGCAAAGCGGCGGGGACTTCTATGATAACTACTCCGGCAACTACAGCCATGGCCTGAGCACGGATAAACTCTGCCTGACGCTCTGCGCGCTCAACGCCTGTCTTGGCCCGACCTGCGGATATAGATTCTTCTGCTGCTGATAATAAAATACAGTGTAAATGGGAACTTCGCATGCTTGAAGCTCCCATTTTTTGATTTAAATTTTTTAATATAGTATCAGTCAAAAAGCCGCTCTATGTAGTCTTCCGTGTACTCCGTTAGCGCGGGGAAATCCATGTGGGTCTTGTAATATTCCTCTAACTCGTCATGCAGCGCCTTTGCCGTGTTCAGCCGCGAGAGCGCGAGGGAGATAAGCTCGCCGCGCATCGACTGGCCGTCCTCTATCTGCGCGCGTCTGGTTTTCAGCACAGCACCGTCCAGCAATGTGTCAAGGCTTATCTTCCGTGCCCCGGCTATCTTATACCCGCCGCATACGAAGCCAAGCGACAGCGCGGGGAGCAGCAGGGCGTCGATTTTAGCTGGGTCGAGCGGTGCGCGGCATACTATGCAGTCAGCTCCGGTCTCCACAGCCTCCTCATAGGCTGCATCCAACGCCGCCGCGCCATAGCCATCGCCGCCATCAAAGCGGTATATCAGACTGCACAGCTTTTCAAGCTCGCCGCTCAGGTAGAGCTCGCCCTTGCAGCTGAGCGCATGCATAAAGCGCTCAGCTGTGCAGCCGCTTCCGGCACCGCCCTCGGTTAAGTTCCGCTTTATTATGCCGCGTACCCTCTGCCTCAGCTCTTCCCGCGCGGCCTCACCTAAGTCTGTGCCTGAGTATGTTCGCTCAATCTTCGCGGCGGCGGCAAGATAGCCGTAAGCCGCGCTGTACTCCGCCTTGTAGCTGTCGTACAGGCAGTTAACACAGCCGAGGATCTGCCCGTCAAACGGCAGATTGCAGAACATGGCGAGGTTGATGTAATCCCCGTCAAGTCCCACTCTCCGGGGCTCCATCACGTGCGGCGCGGTGCCGTCAACCCAGCCGCGGCGCAGGGCGGGGATATACACGCCGTCCAAAGAATCCGGGTCGCCGGAGCAGAGAACATACTCAACGTCCAGCCCGCGTGTCTCGGCCGCCGCGCCGATTTTCCGCATAAACCCGGATTTGCCCGAACCGGGTGTGCCCTTAATAACCGTCAGATAGTCGCCGGGCGCGCGGCAAAAGCCGTCATAAAGCGAGTAGAAGCCCCGTTTGCTGTTCGCGCCGAGAAAATATGTACTATTCAAGAAGAAAGCCCCCTTTCATCAACTATAATATGAGACTGCGGTGCGTGTTGACAACAAAGGCGGGGGACTATATAATCTTTATGCTATTTATTTTTTCAAGAGGTAAGCGATGTACAGATATATACTTTTCGATTTTGACGGCACTGTCTTTGACACAGTTGAGGGCATAACCAAGAGCGTGCGCTATGCGCTCAACAAGCAGGGGATAGACATGGAGCTTAGCGAGCTTCGCTGCTTTGCCGGACCGCCGCTCATAGATATGTATTTAGAGCGCATAGGCGGCACGATGGAGCAGGCGGAGCGCTTTGTCCGCGATTACCGCGAGCGCTATAAGCCCATCGGCATAAATGAGTGCCGCATTTTTCCCGGTATCAAAGAGCTGCTTGAAGAGCTTCGCGCGGCAGGCTGTAAAACCGCCATTGCCACACTTAAGCCGCAGTATCTCGCGGAAACGCTCATTGAGCGCGAGGGGATAGCCGGGCTTTTTGACGCGGTCTGCGGTACGCCGCCTGACGGGAAGGGCAGCACGAAAAAGGACTGCTGCCTGCGCGCCATGTCCATTATGGGCGCGGCACCGGAGGAGACAGTGCTTGTGGGCGATACGAAGTATGACATAATAGGCGCGCATGAGGCGGGCATATTTGCCGTCGGCGCGGGCTATGGCTATGCCGCGCCCGGAGAGCTTGCCGCCGCCAAGGCGGATGTGATTGCGCCGGACGTTAAAGCTCTGCGCGACTGGCTTTTTGAGAACTGAAAAGCAAAAAGCTTCTGAACGCTGTAGTCAGAAGCTTTTTATATATTTGATTAAATATCAATTATAACCACGTCCGCCCCGCTGCGCTGGGCGTATAAAATAGTGCTCATTGTTCCGCCGCCGGGGCGCCCGTTATAACAGCACAGCAAAAGCGAGGACTTGTCCACCATGAAGCGGTTTCGCTGTAGCATGCACTCAGGCGTGTAGTTTACTGTCGTCGGCGCGCAGGAGAATGTCGTTGTATCGCTGCCTCTGCGCCGCCGTCCATCTGTCAGGCTGACTGCCGCAGGGGATAACGGCGATTAGCTTTGCGTCTCCGCGCCGTTCCTTAAGTTTTATAACTTCTTCAGCGAAGTACATGTCACAGCCGAGCGCCATCCCGCAGAAAAATACTCTGTAGCCCGCCTCATATATGCCATCAAGCCGCGCCGCAATTTCGGCTTTGAGCGCGATGCAGCGAGGGTCATGCTCGTTGAGCCCCCACGGTAATTTAACGGGCCTGTGCCCGGAGAAGGCACAGCATATGCTCTTGTCGTATTCCATGGCACACCTCCACCGGACTTTTTACTGTAATAAGTATAATATTTAAAATAGGTCTTGTCAAAAAAAGAATACGGTGCTATACTTAAACTGTCTTCAGGGCAGGGTGAACGCGTTCGCGTGATTCCCGACCGGCGGTAAAGTCCGCAAGCTGCAAAGCATGATCCGGTGCAACTCCGGGACCGACAGTATAGTCTGGATGGAAGAAGATGCTATAAACACCTTTTCCAGCATATCAACGCCTGAAGATACTATATCTTTGGGCGTTTTTTGCGCCCGGCGGCAGACAATAAATAAGCCGCGGAAAGGAAAGTATCTTATGCAAAACCTCAGCTTCATCCTCATGTGTGTCGGCATTTTTGCCGCAATCCTCATCATCGCAATCTTGGCCGAGCGCCACCTCGCGCATGACAGAAAACAGTTCTCCAACACACACTACATCAGCTATACCGCGATTTTCGCGGCGCTCTCCGGTGTGCTCATGCTCGTTGAGATACCGCTCTTCTTTGCGCCGCCCTTCTACAAGCTCGACTTGAGTGAGCTCCCCGTCCTCATCTGCACCTTCTATCTCGGCCCCGTGGCAGGCGTCATGTGCGAGCTTTTAAAGGTGCTTGTCAAGCTCCTTCTGAAGGGCACCACTACCGCCTTCGTGGGTGATTTTGCAAACTTCGTCGTAGGCTGCTCTTTCATCCTCCCGGCAAGCATCATCTACCACGCAAAGCCCGGCAAGAAAACTGCGCTTGTCGGCATGGTAGTCGGTACGCTTGTGATGACTATTTTTGGCAGCTCCTTCAACGGCATCTACCTCATCCCGAAGTTTGCCGAGCTCTATGGCATGCCGCTTGACGCCATCATCGGCATGGGTACAAAGGTCAACGGAGCAATAAACAGCGTCACTACCCTTGTCGTTTTCGCGGTCGTTCCTTTCAACCTTGTCAAGGGCGTGCTCGTGTCGCTTCTCACCTTCCTGCTGTACAAGCGTATTTCGCCCATCCTGCATAAGCAGGACGCAAAGCGTGTGCAGCGCCGCGAGAAGAACGAGCAGGAACTCAAAGAGCAGAATTGACCCGTCTCAGCCGCGAAAAGCTCAGAATAAAATTCAATATTTCCGTGAAATAGATTATGGCAATATACGCCGCCAGCGCATACCTCGGCAGCAGCCACCATACGAGCACGAGCCCTGTCAGCGCGTCGATTATGTTTATGCCCATGCTCCAGACCTGCTGTCCCAGCCCTTTCAGGCAGCCGTCTATTGTCATGTCGGTGTACATCACTGGAACAAGCGGAGCGAGAAGCCGGATATAGCGTCCGGCTTCCCTGCTTTTGTATATGGCAAGACCGAGGGTATCAGAGCAGATGAAAAGGAAGAGCGCCACAAGCAGGGAAAACTTCACACTCATTGTAAATAGCCGCTGCGTCGTGGCGCGTATCTGCGCCCTGTCGCCACGAACCTGTGCCTCTGTCAGCTCAGGAACGATGAGCTCGGCCACGGCGGACATGATGCACGAGGGGAAGAAGATAATGGGCAGCACCATGCCCTGTATGGTCCCATAGCCGGAGAGCGCGCCGTTTGCGGAGTAGCCCGCCGCTTTCAGCCCGCTCGGCACCAAAAGGTTTTGCAAGGTTGTCAGTGCGCTCCTCGCATAGGCGGATACGGCGAGCGGCAGGGCGATTTTCAGCATACGTGAGGTCAGGCGCTGCCCGCCACATTCATCGAGGTAATGCCGCCGCAAATCATCATAATAGACGCACAGCATCATAATCAGCGACAATACATCGGCAATAATGCGCCCAAGGGTAACGGCGGCACAGCTCAGCTCAATGTCGCTTGTCGGAACGCGCGCAAGACATGCGGCGACTGCGGCAATACCAGCCAGCTGCTCAATAAAATGGACGAGGCTTGGCTTCCACACGCGCCCGCAGGCCGTGAAATAGCCCGAAATGGAAGCGCACAGCGCGGCGCAGGGCATGCTCAGTGCGCTTAGTCGCAGAGAACGCACCGTGCGCGCGTCGCCTATCCATAGAAAACCAATCGGCTCCGCGAGGGAGTAGAGTATCATCCCGGCGGCAAGCCCGAAGAAAAGCCCATAGGCCATGCACCTGCGCATAGCCGAACGTATACCGCCGCAGTTGTCAATTCCAATTTCCTCCGATACAAGCCGCGTCGAGGCAAAACGTATGCCAGATATGGCAAAGGTCAGCATCAGATTTGTGACCGAGAGCACGAGCTGATAAAGGCCTATACCTGCCGAGCTTATGCGCCCGACAAGCCACACCTGAAAGGCAATACCGATAAGGCTCATCAAAAGTGATGTGCCGGTCAGTAAAAAAGTGTTGTATACAAGCTTGTTTTTACCCAACATGCGCAGACCTCCGACTGAGGACATACCGCCCTCGTCCAAGTCTATGCGCCGGCCGCGTGTAACTTGTCTTACACTCAAAAAAGCATAAAATCTGCCCGGAAGTACGTTGCTCCATGCCTCCGGGCAGTATTCTGCCGTTTAATATAAAATTTAGTTGAAGCTGTCGGCGTTTGCGCTGAACAGCTTTTCTATGCGCTCGCGCAGTGCGACGTTCTCAGCACTGGCAAGCTTAGGGTCAGCCTTCAGAATTGCGACTGCCTCGTCCTGCGCTTTTTTCAGAACGCTGCCATCCGCGCCGAGATCGGCAACATGCATTTCAGGCAGACCGTGCTGACGTGAACCGAAGAAGTCGCCCGGCCCGCGAAGCCGCAAATCCTCCTCCGAAATCTTAAAGCCGTCGTTGGTTTTGGACATTATCTTAAGCCGCGCCTTGACCTCGTCACCATCCGCGTCAGATACCATTACACAGTAACTTTTGTGTGGCCCTCGGCCTACACGCCCGCGCAGCTGGTGCAGCTGGCTCAGGCCGAAGCGCTCGGCGTTTTCTATTATCATCAGCGCCGCGTTCGGTACGTCAACACCTACCTCGATAACTGTCGTGGCGACTAAAATATCCAAATCTCCGGCGGCAAAGGCGGCCATCACGGCGTCCTTGTCCCTGGGCTTCATCCGGCCGTGAACACAGCCTATGCGCAGTTCTGGAAACACAGCCGCAAGCTCACGCGCGTGTTCTTCAGCGGACTTGAGCTTCACCGGTAAATCCTCGTTCTCTTCAACCATGGGACACACAACAAAGACCTGCCGACCTTCGCCGGTGAGCCTGCGGATAAAACTGTTCAGGCGCGCGCGGTAGCTCTCATCAACGGCAAAGGTGTCAACCTTCTGCCTCCCCGGCGGCAGTTCGTCAATAATAGATACGTCCAGATCGCCATATATAATCAGCGCCAGCGTTCGCGGTATGGGGGTCGCGGACATTACAAGTACGTGCGGCCGCGTCCCCTTTGAGATGAGCGCGGAGCGCTGTGCCACACCAAAGCGGTGCTGCTCATCCGTCACTACAAGCGCAAGGCGCTTGTATTCAACATCGCTGCTGAAAAGCGCATGCGTGCCCACTATCAAGTCAACCTCGCCCGCGGCGAGCGCAGCCTTGACAGTGCGCTTTTCTTTCGCTGTCATCGCTCCCGTCAGCTTTGCGATTCGCAGGCCGAGCGGCGCGAGCAGAGCGGACAATGTCAAATAGTGCTGCTCGGCCAGAATCTCCGTCGGTGCCATAAAGGCACTCATGTAAGCGTTTTTACAGCTCTGCCATATGAGCGCGGCGGCGACAAGAGTTTTGCCGCTGCCGACGTCGCCCTGTAGAAGCCTGTTCATCACGCCGCCCGCGCACATGTCATCCAAAGCTTCATTCACCGCGCGCCGCTGTGCGTTGGTGGGAGAGTAGGGGAGAGTTGAGAAAAATTCCTCCGTGTCAGCGCGTTTAAACTTAATTCCGCCTTCGTTCACACGCTCAGTGCGCATTGTGCCGAGCGCGCAGGCAAGCACAAAAAGCTCCTCAAATATGAGCCTTTGCCGCGCAAGCTCCAAGGCCTCAAAATCCGGCGGGAAATGTATGTTTTCATAGGCGTAGCGCGCCTGCACGAGCGAGCAGCGGCGGCGCACAGCCTCCGGTATGACATCAGGCAGTTTGTCAAGACAGTCGCTTAAACCCTGCCTGACAGCCTGCTGTATCGTGCGCTGATTGAGCCCGGCGCTCAGCCTGTACACGGGGACAATGTGCCCCGTTATACTGTTTTCAACGCCCTCGCGCTCGTGTATGGGATTTGTCATACTGCGGCGCGCGCCCTTGACTTCAATCTTGCCGTAAAATATATAGCTCTCGCCGCGCACAAACTGGTCTTTCACATAGCTCTGGTTGAAATATGTTATATCAACCGAACCCGTGTCGTCCACAGCGCGGAACTTCACAAGCTCCATCCCGCGCCTGATGCGCGAAAGGCGCGGCGTGTCAGCAACTATGGCGCAGATACACACGGCCTCGTCGGCGGGGGCGAGCGCGATAGGGCAATATTTAGACCTGTCCTCGTATCTGCGCGGGAAATATGAAATCAAATCATAGAGAGAAAAGACGCCAAGCTTATTGAGAGCCTGCGCCTTTTTCTCACCTATTCCTTTTATATAACGTACATCAGTGTTAAGTTCAGCCATCATTCAACAAATTTCAGCTTGTAGTTTTCATTGGTGAGCGTAAACTCTTCCATAAGCCCTTTGGTGCATATAATCTGGTTTTCACGTGTGATAAGTATCATCTCAAAGCCGCCGTATGTACGCCAGTAGTTTATGGCGCGTGTCTCGCCGAGCACGAACATGGCAGTAGACAGGCAGTCAGCCAGTGTGCCGTCCTCGCAGATGATGGTTGCGGAGACAAGTGAATTGGTCACGGGATAGCCGGAGGTGGGGCTGATGATGTGGTGGTAGGAATTGCCCCTTGCGTCGGTGAAAAAGCGCTGATAGCTGCCGCTTGTGACAACCGCCGTCTCGCCTACAGACACAACGCCGAGATAGATTGCGGTGTTGTTCGGATCCTGTACGGCAACGTTCCAGTTTGTGCCGTCAGGCTTCAGACCAAGGGTCTGTACATTGCCGCCGAGGGAGATGATGCCGCTTGTTACACCGGCCTGACGCATAGCCTCAATGGCGTTGTCAGCCGCACAGCCCTTTGCGACTGCGGCAAAACTCAGCTCACCGGTCGCCGGGATAGTAACGGAGAACGAGCCGGAGGCGGGGAACTGCGTCAACACAAGCTGATTAAAGCAGAGGCGGGCTAAATCCTCCGCAATCTCAACGTCGGTCGGCACATAGTATTTCCCGTCAAGAAAGCCCCAGCGCTTATACAGCGGATAAATTGTCAGATCCAGCGCGCCTTCGCTCTGCTCATAGACGGTGCGCGCGGTGCTGAGCATGTTTGCGATCTGACCGGAGACAACGGTGCTGCCGCCGTTTGCGTGGTTTATGGCATAGACGGTGCTTGTGGCAAGCTCAGGGTCAAGCGCCGTGTCCATAGAGAGAATGATGCTCTCAGCAGCATCCAGCCCCTGAGATGCCTTCTTACCGTAAGCGGACAGGGTCATAACGGTGTCCATGGCGTAAACCTCGCGCTGGGTCAGTTTTGTCTCACCGCAGGCGGAGAGAGGCAGAACCATAGCGGCGCACAGTGCTATGCAAATGAGGTTTACAAATAATCTTTTGTGCTTCATAGGTGTACAAATATCCTTTTGTGTTTATATTTACAGGCCTGAACCGGCTCTGCGTGAGGCGGTATAGAGCCTAAAAAGATGAACTTGCTGATTGCCGCGCTTATTATAACAAAAATACGCGCTTTTGTAAATTCGTCAGCCCGTGCGTACCGCGCTGCTGAGCTTCTTCCTTATGCGCTGCAGAGCGGAGTCGACAGATTTCACAGGCTTTTCGCAGTGTGAGGCTATCTCTTCATAGGAAAGCCCCTCAAGGTAGCACGAGAGCACCTTCTTCTCAAGAGGGGAGAGAATGTCACGCGCGAGAGCATAGAGACTGTCACGCTTTTCGCGCTCAATTAGCAGCGCTTCCGGCGAGACGGTATACTTCTCACCCGCGCTCTCGGCAAGCTTTTTGCCGCCGTCCTCATCGAGCATGGCCTCAATTGATAAGCGGTAGTTGAGCGGCATGTGCTTGAATCGCGACGCGGCCTTGATAGCGGAGAGTATGCGCCGCTTGATGCAGAGCTCCGCATATGATTTGAAGCTTGCTCCGCTGCCAGGCAGATAGGTCTGTATAGAGCTGACAAGCCCTATCATGCCCTCCTGAATCAAATCCTCGCTGTCGCCGCCGACAAGAAAGTAGGGGCGTGTGCAGCGCTTAACGAGCGGGCGGTAGCGCACGGCAAGCTCGCTTCCCGCCTTTTCATCGCCGCCTCGGAAAAGCTCAATCAGCTTATCATCGCTCAGCGCAGAGTAGTCAACTGCCATATTGCCGCCTCCTTGTATGGCCACAGCCATAATTAAAAGCAATTATAGCATCTTTATGGAAAAAATCCAAACATTTTTGTAAACATATTCCGTACAAGCGGAGCGTATATGGGCAAAATACTATTATATATTACGTTAATTATATTAAGTTAACGATATTATGTTCTTGATATTACGTCTATTAAAATATGAAAACTAAAATACGTAAACAAGATTACGTATATTAAATTATGTAAACTGATTTATGTTTATAGAATTACGTAGCTTTGATTATGTAAATTAACAAACAAACAGCGCTCGTGATGCGCTGCACCCATGACGGGGCAGGCCGCCCGCGCAAAATTTCAGGTCAAAACCTTGCCGAGCACGCGCAGGGGGAGTTCAGGCGAGATAATGATATCGGCATACCGCGGGTTTAACGAATGCAGAGCGAGCGTCTCATCCCCGGCGACGAGCTCTTTCAGGTAGGCACATCCATCGTACAGGAATATGCCTATCTCTCCGGTCATCAAACTGCGCTGCTGGCGCACCCATATAATTTGCCCGTCGTGATAACGCGGCTCCATACTGTCACCGGCCACGCGCACGCCGAAGTTAGAGCCATCAGGCACCTCCGCGCCGACCTCGACCATCTCGTAGTTTTCCCCATCCAGAAACTGCCCTGTGCCGGCGGAAACGGCGAGGGAGTACAGCGGCAGTGTGCGCACAGCGGCGCGCTCTATCTCGCGATGCAGCCTATAATGACCGCTGTCGATAAGCAGAGTCTTGTACTCGCTGAGCTTTCGCCGCCCCTCGGCGTTCAGACCTGCGTATGCGCCGTATTTACCGTCCGTAAATTCACCCAGCACGTCATCTATGCCAAGCGCGGCGCACAGCACCATGAACTGCCGCGCGTTGGGCAGGCTCGCGCCGTTTTCCCATTTGCACACGGCCTGATTTGTCACGTTTACGCCCAGCATAGTCAGCCGCGCGGCAAGCTGCGCCTGATTAAGCCCCATCTCGCGCCGCGCCGCGGCGATTGTTTTGCCAATATCCATTCCTAAGCCTCCCTGTATATATCTTTCAAATCGTCTATCGGTATACGCGTCTCACCGAGGATAAGGCGGCGCGCATCCATGTCAATTTTCTTTAGCTCCCCGCGCGCGAGCACATAGCGCCCGCCGCGGTAGTATTCGGCTGTCACCATATCGCCGTATTCAAGGGTGTGCAGCTTCAAATTCAATTCCTGCTGTGCGTCCTCGGCGAGATAAACACGCTCTTCACGTACATTTTCCTGAATCTTTACGGCAGTTTCAAAGCCTTTCAGAGCGGAAAAGGACATAAACTGCTTAGCCCTGTCAGCCCCTGTCATCATGCCTTGTGACCTCCAATCTGTGCGTTGCGCTCAATGGTTTTGGCACCTTCGAGCAGGTTCATACCTTTGAATATACCATTTTTGCCGTACTTCTGCTTGATGTCGATGAGGGTGTTTTGCAGGCGGCGCTCCCTGTCCTGCGTGTCGGAGGAGGAGAACATGTCGTACTGCAGGCTCGCCTCCGGCACAAGGCGGTCAAAGCAGATTGTGAGCCGGTACACATTGCTGTCTCGTACGGCCACGCGATCATAAAGCGCGCCGGTGTATTCCAAAAGCCTGCGCGTTGAGCTTGTTGGGGCGGGGAACATAAAGCTGCCATGCGCGGGCGGCACATCGGCGGAGTAAGAGTAGCCCAGAGATATGTTCACGCCCCCGGCGGCCATACCGTCACGCACGAGGTCAAGACTGAGAAGCTCCGCCATCTCCAATATAAGCAGCCGCGCGCCGCTGACTCCATAACCCTCGTGAAGCACCTGCCCGGTGGATATGGAGCTGCTCTGCGGCGTGTACGCCTTTATGTCGGCAATCGTCGTGCTCTCGCGCCCCCATGCGTGGTCGATTAAAAGCTGTGCGTCCACACCAAAAGTCTTGTATAAAAGCGCCTCATCCGCCTGCGTGATTTCGCGCATCGTGCGTATACCCATGGCGGCAAGGCGGTTGACAGTACCATTGCTGACGCGCCAGAAATCTCTCAGCGGCAGATAATTCCACAGCTTTTCACGGTAAGTCTCCTCTTCCAGCTCACCTATAAAATCGGGGGAGTGCTTGGCGATAATGTCCAGCGCGACTTTGGCAAGGTAGAGGTTTGAGCCTATCCCGCAGGTGGCGGTGATGCCGGTAGCCTCATATATATCGCGCATAACGTCTTTGGCAAATTCCCTCGGCGTCAGCCCGCGCGCGCCCATGTAGTTTGTCGTGTCCATAAAAATCTCGTCAATGGAGTAGATGTGAATATCCTCCTGAGCCGCGTACTTCAGATATATGCCGTAAATTTTCACCGAGTAGTCGATGTATAACTGCATGCGCGGCGGAGCCATGATGTACTCGATGCCCGTGGGAATCTCGTATACGCGGCAGCGGCTTTTCACACCCAGCGCCTTTATTGCGGGTGTCGCGGCGAGACAGATTGTCCGCTCACCGCGCGAGGGGTCGGCTACTATTAAATTGGTTGTGAACGGGTCAAGCCCGCGCTCCACACACTCAACAGAGGCATAGAACGACTTAAGGTCAAATGACATGTAAGTTCGTTTTTTAGCCATTTCGCCATCCCCTCAAGATATTTGGCTATATTATAATATCTTATTAAGACAAAATCAAGAGTTAAATTATCTCAAAAGCTGAAATGATATAAATAACAGGTAATGACAGAAAATATATGATAAATTGTTGACAAGTGCGGCGGCGTGAATTATAATACATGCGTAAAATCTGCGGTGGCATAGGTGTTTAACGCCACGCGCTACGGCGCGGAGAAAAAGAGATACTGCAAAAGGGAGAGTAAGCATGTATAAGTTTGACACGAAGGTACAGCATCTTAAGTATAAGGTTTTGCGCAGTGTTGCCAAGCACGCTTGGGATGGAGATTTGTATGAGAGCGTTCTTGATATTCCCAAGGAGATAATTCCCGGTAAAACGCCTACCATGCGCTGCTGTGTGTATAAAGAGCGCGCAATCCTTTCAGAGCGTGTCAAAATCGCCACTGGCGGCGATAAGAACAACCCCAACGTAATCGAAACCATAGACATAGCCTGTGAGGAATGCCCGACCGGCGGTTTCATGGTCTCGGATGAGTGCCGCGGATGTATCGCGCATCGCTGTGAGGATGTGTGTCCAAAGGGCGCAATCTCGCATGACGGCTATCATCACGCGCATATAGATAAGAGCAAGTGCGTCAACTGCGGCCTCTGTGCCAAGGCCTGCCCCTATGGCGCCATACATGACCATAAGCGCCCCTGCCAGAACGCATGCAAAACCGGCGCTATCAATATGAATGAGGACGGCTCAGTGCGGATTGATAATGGAAAGTGCGTCTCCTGCGGCGCCTGCGTGTATCAGTGCCCATTCGGCGCTTTGCAGGATAAATCTTTCATTGTCAATGTTATCAACATGATTAAAAACGGCGAGCGCGTCTATGCGATTGTCGCCCCGGCAATAGCGGCGCAGTTCAGTTATGCCCGCCTCGGCCAGATTGTCAGCGGTATTGAAGCGCTCGGCTTCTGCAAGGTGGTTGAGGCTGCCCTGGGCGCGGATATGGTCGCGTATTCCGAGGCGCAGGAGCTGGCGGAAAAGGGCTTTTTGACAAGCTCCTGCTGCCCGGCCTTTGTCAGATTTATTAAAAATGAGTTCCCCGACCTTGAGGAGTATATATCCTCCAATCTTTCGCCTATGGCAACTATCGCCAAGCATATAAAGGAGCTTGACCCTGCGGCAAAGACTGTGTTTATCGGCCCATGCACCGCTAAAAAGGGCGAGTTCCAGAAAGAAGAAGTGCATGAGTATGTTGACTGCGTCATAACCTTTGAGGAGCTTCAGGCGCTCTTTGACAGCAAGGACTTGGATATAGAGACCATGGAGGACAGCCCCTTGGAGGACGCTTCCTATTACGGGCGCATCTTTGCGCACAGCGGCGGCCTTGCGACAGCGGCGGCGGAGGCTCTGCAGGAGCTCGGCAGTAATTTTGACCTTAAGCCTGTCGCCTGTGACGGCTTGGAAAATTGCAGGCTGACCCTGATGAAAGCCTCAAAAGGTAAGCTTGACGCGAACTTTATTGAGGGCATGGCCTGCATCGGCGGCTGCATAAATGGTGCCGGCAATATGATTCACAACGCGGCCAACCGTGTCAAGGTCGACTCCTTTGGCAATAAGTCCAAGGTAAAGAGCATAACCGAGTCTTTGAATATAGCCGCTGAGGAGTTTGATGGCTTTGTCACATCAAAAGCCTTGGAGAAGGCGGATTGATTTGCTATTCCTCTTTCATGTTACCTCTTTTCACCGTGCGGGCAGGACGTAAGAACTGCCCGCACAAATTTTTGCTGCTAAAGCACCAATAAAAAAGCCGCTGAAGGAAACATATAGTCCCACAGCGGCTTTTTTAGGTTATTTTTTATTTCTGTCTGCGTATGTTGATTTCAATATAGATGTTTACGCACTATTAATCCAGCAGCTCATTGTAAGATACGTTAAGCACCCGTGCAATGACCCGCAGTTCAATATCGGTGACAAAGCGCCTGCCGCTTTCAATGCGCTGGACAGCGTTTTTATCTATGTCAAGGCCCTCAACCTGAAGCATGTCTGCAAATCGCCTTTGCGACGGGTGTGATGGCAACGCTTCACGGTAGATTTTAATTTTCGCGCCGCAAATGTTGTTTAAACCGCCCTCAGCCTTGTTTTTCTACATCCCCCTCAGCCTCCTCGTGACATTTACTGAGTGTCATAAGAAGAAGTATATGTTATACTTGCATCAATATTGACATTTACTAAATGCCGGTACGAAAATAAAATGAGGTAAATAATATGAAAAACAGATTGAGTGCAGAGCGGGCTATAAAAAATATTGCTCAGCGTGATGGTGTAAGTGAGGAATAAATAATTTATGAGATAAAAAAGCGATAAAAATCGGTATGAGAAACTCTGACCCAAAAGTGCAGAGGAAGTGGAGAGAACTTTACGGCGGCAAGAAAACTCCTATGGCGGAAGAATTGGTAACCAAAATAGCTGAATATAGAGTTAAATAATATCTCCAGTAAATAACATTGTATATAGTTTGACAGTATGTCATTTATATTTATGTAAAATTAGTTATGTAAACTAAATTGCATAAAATCTGTATTGCCGTGTCCAGAAAGGCGGATTTTGCTGTCGAATAAATCCCGGCGTTGACGAAACGGCGGGGGAGTGATATTATCAAAACAGCACTTGCCGCGCACCGGCGCGGCGGATAGGAGATAGTTATGACGTTTAAGCTCCCCTTTACTACAGCGAATATACTTTTGCCAAAGACCGGCTTTGAGAGCTGGGCCTGTATCGCCTGTGACCAGTATACCTCTCAGCGTGACTATTGGGAGCGCGCCTATGCCGCCGTCGGTGACGCGCCCAGCGCGCTTAATATCGTTCTGCCGGAGGTTTATCTTGAAGACGGCGATAAGGAGGCGCGCATAGTGTCCATAAACGCCAAAATGCGTGAGTATTTGGACGGCGGAGTTTTTGCCGAGTATGAGGATGCCATTATCTATGTTGAGCGCACGCTTGCCGACGGCCGTGTGCGCCATGGTTTGGTAGGCGCTTTTGACCTTGCTGAGTATGCCTATGAGCAGGGAGCGAAGGGACTCATCCGCCCGACGGAGGGAACTGTTCTCACGCGCATACCGCCGCGCGTGGAGATAAGGCGTGACGCGCCGCTTGAGCTGCCGCACATAATGGTGTTTATGGACGATGCACGGCGCGAGATAATTGAGGGCATTGATACGGATAGGCTTGAAAAGCTCTATGATTTTGAGCTCATGCTCGGTGGCGGGCATTTGCGTGGCTGGCTCGTTGATAAGTCTGAGCAGCAGCGTATTTTTACCCTGCTTAACGCGCTTGCCGCTGAGAGCGGGGAAGATGGGGATAAGCTCCTTTTCGCGGTCGGTGACGGCAATCACTCACTTGCCACGGCCAAGGCCGCCGCGCCGCTCATTGGCACGGAGCAGGCGCGGTATGCGCTGGCTGAGCTTGTAAATATCCATGATGAGGGCGTGGATTTTGAGCCGATTTACCGCGTGCTCTTCAATGTCGATGTTGCTGATTTAATAAAGACTCTGAAGAATACTTTCACCAGTGCTGACGGGAAGAAAGTCGTCTATCTCAGCGCCAAAGAGCGGGGAAGTGTGTATGTCAACGGCCTTGAGACGGAAGAAATCCAGCGCTTTATAGATGATTATGCTGCCGCGCACCCAGAAATCAAGGTGGATTACATACACGGTGAGGATGCAGTGTACGCACTCGCATCAGAGCCGGGCACGGTTGGCTTTCTGTACGGCGGCATTGGCCGGGGAGAGCTCTTCTCCTATGTCATGGAAAACGGCATACTCCCGCGTAAGACCTTCTCAGTCGGTCAGCCCTGCGACAAGCGTTATTATATGGAAGCGCGCAAGATAAAGTAAAAATATTGGCTCTGAGTCAATAGTTGGGGTAGAACAAAATAAAGAAACCTGAGGAAAGAG
>CAUABY010000018.1 GCA_958427375.1 uncultured Eubacteriales bacterium | reverse complement strand
CAGCGGGAGAAAATAACCTTGACAAATCTCGTCTCAAAAGGCGATTTTAAGTAAATACGCAAAAGAAAACCACTTTTCAAACACATTGTTTTTCGTGGACGACGGGTATTCTGGTACGAACTTCAATCGTCCGAGTTGGAGTGAACTACTGGAACGGATTGAAAACGGCGAAGTGTCAACACTGATTGTCAAGGATATGTCGCGGTTAGGGCGTGACTATCTGAAAGTAGGCTTTTACACCGAAGTCCTCTTTGCAGAGAAAGGCGTGCGGTTTATTGCTATTAACAACGGCATAGACAGCGCGAACCAGCAGGACAGCGATTTTACCCCGTTTTTGAACATCATAAACGAGTGGTACGCAAAGGACACAAGTAAGAAAATCCGCGCTGTGATGAAGTCAAAGGGGGAAGCGGGGGAACATCTTTGCAGTAACCCGCCCTATGGCTACATGAAAGACCCCGACAACAAAAAGCATTGGATTGTAGATGAAGAAGCCGCCAAAGTGGTGCGCCGGATTTTCCGCTTATGCTTAGAGGGGTACGGACCGACACAGATTGCCCGTATTCTGAAAGAGGAAAAAATAGTCACTCCGACAGTCTATTTCATGCAGAACGGACGCACAACGAGAAACGCCCCGCAAAATAACCCCTGTCGTTGGAGTGCCGAAACGGTAACATTTATTTTGGAACGTCCAGAGTATCAAGGGCATACAGTAAACTTCAAAACTTTTGTTCAGTCTTACAAGACTAAAAAGAAATGCTACAATCCGGCGGAAAAGCAGCTTGTGTTTGAAAATACCCATGAAGCAATCATAGATGCTGACACATGGGCGCGGGTGCAGGAATTACGGAAGAACAAACGTCGTCCGACAAGAACGGGAAAGACAAATATGTTTTCCGGCATTGTCCGCTGTGCTGACTGCGGTGAAAAGCTATACTACTGCACAAGCAAAAATTTTGAAGCGCGGCAAGACCATTTTGTGTGTTCCACTTCAAGGCTGAAAGGAAAAGAAGTCTGCCCGACGCATTATATCCGCGCCGTAGTTTTGGAACAGGGTGTGTTTGCACATCTCCGGCTAACGATTGCTTGTGTAGCCAACCATGAAGAACAATTCCGTAAGGCTATGGGCGCAAAGCAGAAAGCAGACGCAAAACGGGAGTTGACGGCAAAGCGGCGGCAACTAACGCAAGCGGAACGCCGGATTGCGGAACTTGACCGATTGTTTAAGCGTATTTATGAAGATAACGCAAATGGTAAACTTTCTGACAGCTGATTTCAAATGCTCTCTGACGATTACGAACAGGAACAGGAAGAACTGCGGGAAAAGCTGTTGCAACTGAATGAGGAAATTAACCGACAGGAAGAACAGGCAGAGAACATTGAACGGTTCATCAGCAAGGTGCATGAGTATCTCGACATGGACGAACTGACACCCGCCGTACTGAATGACATGGTGAAAGCAGTTTACGTCCATATGCCGGACACTTCAAACGGACATAGGGAACAGCAGATTGACATATCCTATGACCTTGTGGGAATACTCCCTGCGTCCCTGTTGAACGACTTACAAAACGGGGAAACGGCATAGCCAACGCTACGCCGTTTCCAAAAAACAAATCTAATACTGTCTTACGAGTATCTAACTTAATTTCGTCATTTTTTGAGCCCTGCAAGGAGGTCAAACATGAAAACGAATAATAAAAAGCATATTTCTCAGGCAATGCTGTTCATCCTCCTGTTCAGCGCCGTCAGCCTTTTCTCTGATATGACCCACGAGGGCGCGTCGAGTATACGCGGAGCGTATCTGTCGCTGCTCGGCGCGTCCGCGGCGGCCATCGGCTTTGTCTCCGGCCTTGGGGAGCTGATTGGCTACTCCCTGCGCTATGCTTTCGGCAGGCTCACGGATAAGACCAGGCAGTATTGGCCGATGGTCATTGCGGGTTACGTGCTCGATGTGCTCGCCGTACCGGCGCTTGCGCTCGTGGGGGAGCACGGCTGGATTGCGGCCTGCGGCCTGCTCATTATCCAGCGCACGGGCAAGGCGATGAAAAAGCCCGCCAAGGACACAGTTATGTCCTTCGCCGCCTCGCAGGAGGGCGCGGGCAAGAGCTTTGCCATTCAGGAGCTTTTGGACCAGATTGGCGCTTTCCTGGGCCCGGTGCTTCTTTACCTTGTCATGCTCTTTAAAACCGATGGCACGCGGTTTGAAATTTACTCCGTCTGCTTTGCCGTCCTCGCCATACCCGGCGCGATAACGCTCATCCTGCTCTTCGTCACGCGCGGCAAGTTTCCCAATCCTGAGCGCTTCGAGCCGGAGCCAAAGGAGTATGTGCCTTTCAAGCTTAAAAAGGAATTTGTGCTCTATATCGCGGGCATCAGCATTTTCGCTTTCGGTTTCATCGACTACTCTATTATAATAATGCACGTCTCGCGTACGCATACCGCGCTTGCCGCAGGCCTCAGCAACACGGGCAGCATTGTCACCAGCGGCACACTGCCCCTGCTCTATGCGGGCGCGATGCTGGTGGACGCAGTGTCGGCGCTTGTTTTCGGGCTGATGTATGATAAGCGCGGCGTGCGCGCCCTCGTGCTGTCCACGGCGGTCTCAGCGCCCTTCGCGGTGCTGATTTTCGGCTTTGACTCCACCGCGGCGCTGCTCGTCGGCATCGCGCTCTGGGGTGTGGGCATGGGCGCGCAGGAGTCGATACTCAAGGCGGCTGTCACCGGCATGGTGCCCAAGACCAGCCGCGCCACGGGTTACGGCGTTTTTGAGTGCTCGTTCGGCGTGTTCTGGTTTTTGGGAAGCTGGCTTATGGGCGTTTTGTATGAGCACAGCGTCCCGGCGATGATAGCCGTGTCGGTGCTCTCACAACTCGCCTCAATCCCGCTCTATCTTCTCTCCGCGCGTGAGAGAAATAAATGCGATGTGCAATTAAACTAAACAAACCAAAAGAAATCCAAGACGGGGCGCATGCCGCCCCGTTTTTTCGCACCCAATCTATAAAAATCTTTCGTTTCCGCGAAAATTATTCTTGACAGTCCGCACAAAATATACTAAAATTACCATAGATTTTTACCTGAATTTTGCATGATTGTACAAAAAAGGAGTGTGCAGAGCCTATGAATAACAGTGCGGCGCTGGCGGCGCGTCATTTTCCGCTGGATGGAGAGCTTACATATTGCGAGTCCTATGGCTTCGGCCATATCAATCGCACCTTCCTTGTCGTCACCGATAAAAAAATACGCTACATTTTGCAGGGTATAAACCACAATGTTTTTGCCGATGTGCCGGGTTTGATGAACAATATCAGCCTTGTCACAAGGCATATCGCAAAGAAAGTCTCCGACCCGCGCGGCGTACTGCGCCTTGTCCCGGCGGACACCGGCGCTGACTTTTACCTTGATGATGACGGGCAGTACTGGCGCGTCTATGAGTTCGTGGAGGACAGCCTCTGCCTGCAGGCGCCGGAGAGCCCCGCTGACTTCTACCAGAGCGCCATCGCTTTCGGCACCTTCCAAAACCAGCTTGCCGACTTTGCGGCGGAGCAGCTCGTTGAGACCATACCCAACTTCCACAATACCCCCGACCGCTACCGCATCTTCCATGAGGTGCTTGCGGCGGATAAGCTTGGCCGCGCATCGGGCGCGCGGTATGAGATTGAGGAGTTTTTAAAGCGCGAGCAGGACGGCAGTGAGCTTGCAAACCGCCTTGCCACAGGTATTCTGCCGCTCAAGGTTACGCATAACGACACAAAGCTCAATAACGTCATGCTCGATGATAAAACGCGCAAAGCCCTCTGCGTCATCGACCTTGACACCGTCATGCCCGGCCTCGCCGCCTATGACTTCGGCGATTCGATACGCTTCGGCGCGTCCACCGCGGCGGAAGATGAGAAAGATTTGGAGCGCGTCTCCATGGATTTGGAGCTATTTAAAATCTATGCGGGCGGCTATGTCACCGCCTGCCCAAATCTCACCGCGGCGGAGCGAGACAGCCTCGTCCTCGGCGCCAAGACCATGACGCTTGAGTGCGGCCTGCGTTTCCTTACCGACTATCTTGACGGCGACACGTATTTTGCCATCCACCGCCCGGAGCATAATCTTGACCGCTGCCGCACACAATTAAAGCTTGTTCAGGATATGGAGCGCAAGTGGGACGAGATGAACGAAATAGTTCGCGCCCTCGGTTGATTTAAGCTGATGAATATACTATTTAACAGTGAAAAACTGCGCCAGCTCCTCAACAGCCTCTATATGTTCACCGGTATCCAGATGAGCATATATGACAAAACCGGCAAGGACACCAATATCTTTGGCCGCCATTCAGACTTCTGCCGCGTAATGAACCAGAGCCCAGAGGGGCACCGCCGCTGTGAGCATTGCGACGAGATTGCGGTGAAAACCTGCATGGAACTGCGCAATCACTATTCCTACCGCTGCCACGCGGGGCTGTGTGAGACGATAATCCCCATCTTCAGCAACAGTGAGCCGATGGCCTTTCTGTCCTTCGGTCAGCTCCTTGACGACTTGCCCTACCGCACGCAGTGGGAGAATACCCTTGCCTCGCTCAGCTGGTATCAGGGGGATATTCTGGAACTGCGCGAGTGTTTTTTCCGCCTTGAGCGCATGTCGCGGGAGAAGCAGCGCGCGTATGAGGATATCCTTGAGGCCATCGCGCTCTATATCCCGCTTGAGGGCATAATCATGACCACCGACCTCTCTGACCAGCAGCGCCTTGAGATGTACATAAACGAGCACTATACCGAAAAGCTCTCGCTCGCGCGCATCTCGCGTGACCTGAACATGGGCAGCACCAAGCTCTGTTCTCTGGCCAAGAAGCTGACGGGGGAGGGGAGCATTACCAAAATGGTCTCCGCCCGCCGCATAGCCGAGGCCAAGACCCTGCTCGTCAATGAGAATCTCACCATCACCCAGATTGCCGAGCGCGTGGGGTTCAGCGACTATAACTATTTCACCAACGTTTTCCGCAAGACCATGGGCGTCACGCCGACGGCGTATCGGAAAATGGTGACAAATAACATGCGCATTTTTGACGGCACGGATAAAAAAAGATAATTTCCTGCGTTTGATGAAAGATTTTCCACACATGAAGCGAAATTTTGATATACCATACAAAAATATCAAGTATAATATAGATTATAGAGCTGAGTTTGGGCAAATTGTTCAAGCGCTTTAATACATAGCCTGAACGCAGCAGCGGAAAGTAAATTTCTTTCAGCGGTGCAAGTTCATAGACTGGTACAGCAGGGCCCTGCTGTACGCTTTATCTGGCGATAAAGCGTAATGGGGCTTTGGCTGGAAAGAATGTGGGCGCGGCGCGGCTGGAAGCAAAAAATATTCAACAAAAAGGAGAAACTCTAATGAAAAAGATTCTTGCAATGCTCCTCGCACTGTGCATGGTATTTGCCCTGTGCGCCTGCGGCTCCTCCGCACCCGCCGCGACTGAAGCCCCTGCCGAAGCTCCCGCGGAAGTCCCCGCTGAGGCTCCCGCACCCACCGCTGATGAGATTACCCTCGATGTCATCATCTGCGAGTACGGCCCCAACACCCGCGAGTGGTTCCTCGGTTCCGGCATGAACGGCACCAACTTTGTTGACAAGTTCGAGTCTGAGAACCCCGGCGTCAAGCTCAACCTTGAAGTCATCTCCTGGAACGACGTTTACACTGTTGTTGATACCCGCATCGCCAGCGGCCAGGCACCTGACATCCTCAATATCGACGTTTTTGCAAACTATGCAAACGACGGCCTGCTTGAGCCTGTCTCCCAGTACTGCCCGGACGAGCTCTTCAACGACTTCTTCCCCTCTTTCATTGATAACTCCGTGATTGACGGCGTCTGCTGGGCAGTTCCTGACCTCGCATCCGCCCGCGCACTCTACTACAATGTTGACATGTTCAACGAGATGGGCATTGAGCCTCCTGCCACCTGGGCAGAGCTCGAAGATGTCTGCCAGACCATCCTTGACTTCTACGATGGCGATGTGTACCCTTGGGGTGTTGATATGACCACTGACGAAGGCCAGGCTGCATTTGCTTACTACACATGGGCCAATAACGGCGGCTTTGTCGACGAGAACAACGACTGGGCACTCAATACCGATGCAAACGTTGAGGCAATTGAGTACGCAATCAGCCTCGTCAAGAACGGCTACACCAACCCCAACCCCGAAACCCAGACCCGTTACGACCTTCAGGATATGTTCGCTGCCGGCAAGCTGGCAATGTGCATAGCTCCTAACTCTATGCCCACCTACGTTGCCGACAAGGGCGGCTCCATCAACATGGCAACCGCGGCTATCCCCGCAAACGAGGGTCAGTCCAGCTCCTCCGTCGGTGTTATGGACCGCATCATGGCCTTCAAGGATGAGTCCGCTCCCGACCAGGCCGCGCGCGATGAGGCCATCGGCAAGTTCCTTACCTTCTTCTACAATCCTGAGAACTATGTTGGCTGGGTCAGCATGGAGGACTTCCTGCCCGCAGTCAATTCCGCGGTTGAGGCTCTCATTGAGGCTAACCCCTCTTTCGAGGCATGGCTGAACGTTCTCGATTCCAGCAAGTTCTATCCCTCTGCAAAGGGCGAGTGGGATCAGGTCAAGCAGGGCGTCATCAGTGTTGAGCAGAAGGCTCTCACCGGCGCTGATGTCAGAACCGAGCTCGACGCTCTTCAGGCACAGATTGCAGGCTAATCTGATTAAACAGCAAGCTGAAAATCGAATAGACATAATGAGGGGGCCGGGCGAGCGTCCGGCCCCCTTTAATTGGGCAATATCTGTCATTTATGTGTCAATTTTCAGGGCTGGTTTTTTTCTCAAAGCCTGCCGCGGCACCACCAGGACGCGGCAATTTTTGAGAAGAAAATTTAGCAAAAACATAAGTTTTAAGAAAGAAGGTTGAGGCGTGAACAACAGATTAGGAAAGAAAGTGGAGCCTTATGTGTGGCTCCTGCCAAGCATTATACTCATGGCTATTTTCCTTGTATACCCCATTTTTATCGTCTTTAAGCTCTCGTTCAGTGAAATCTCAAAATCCGGTGTGGTTACGGGCTTTGCGGGCTTGCAAAACTACAAGGACGCGGTTTCGCTGCCCGCGTTTAAAACGGTAATGAAGAACACCGGCTGGTGGGTCGTCGCGGTTGTGGGTCTCTCCACACTCTTCGGCTTCATCATCGCCATGGTGCTCAACCAGAAGTTCCACGGGCGCAAGGCGGCGCGCGCCATCATCGTCTTCCCCTGGGCGACCTCGCTTGTCATTCAGGCTTCCGTCTGGAACTACATAATCAAGTACGAGTACGGCAATCTGAACAATGTCCTGCTTAATCTCGGCATCATCAAAGAGGCTATTAACTGGCGCTCCTCCTATCAAATTGAGTTCATGTGGGAGATCTGGGTTGGTATCTTTGTCACCATCCCCTTTGTCACTTTCTGCGTGCTCTCCGGCCTGCAGTCGATTGACGGCTCGCTGTACGAGGCGGCGGATATTGATGGCGCGGGCTTCTGGAGCAAGCTCTTCAATATCACCATCCCCCTCGTCAAGCCCTCGCTAACTGTCTCCACAGTGCTCAATATCATCTATGTTTTCAACTCTTTCCCAATCATCTACACCATGACGAAGGGCGCGCCGGCAAACCAGACGGATACGCTGGTCACATACCTGTATATGCTCAACTTCTATGACCGGCAGAAAGGCCCGGCCACAGCCTTGTCGGTTATCGGCTTTGTCATACTGTGTATCTGCGCCGGAATTTACATGGTGGGTGTGATGAGAAAGGAGGATGAGCAGTGAAAAACTCACAGCTTAAAAAGACAAACCGCATAGCGCTCATACTGCTCATTGCGTCGTTTGTGCTCGCGTTCCTCCTGCTTGCAATGCCGACCTATAACTTTAACTCCACGGTCTATACCAAGAAGTCCAATAATACCTTCGTCGGCGACGAGAAGTATAATGAAGTGCTCGCGGAAGTCAACGCTGTGGCGGACGAGTACCGCGCGGATGGCTTCGAGGTAAAGTATAACGAATCCGTTGTTGAGCGTACAAACTCCAAGGGTGAAAAGACCAGCATGATAACCTTCACCCTCAACGAGCAGTTCAGCAAGAGCGCACTCAACTTCCTGGAGTCAGGCCTCAATTCCTCGTGGATAATGAGCGTCACGCTTTTGGCTATGGTCGTGTCGGCCGCCTGTGCGGTGCTCGGCTCCGCGTGGTCGCTCGACTCTACCCAGCGCCAGCTTACAAAGCGTGAGCGCGGTCTGCGCACGGCCTCTGCCGTGTCCGCGCTTGTGGCTCTGTTCACTATTCCGGTGTTCGTTATGATGAATACCGCCACGCTTGCGCATAAGCTCGACCTCTTTGTCGACGGTGTTGTGACTGACGGCAAGGATGTCATGTTTGCCAAATTAGACCGCTTCCTGTTTGACGGTGTGGCGGGTGAGAATATAGACAACGCCCTTGAATCATTGAGCTTCAATGTCAGCGCAACCGTGTGGATAGCTATGCTCTGCTTACTTGTCATGGTCATCGCGGCGGTGCAGCTGAGAAACGGCAGCATCGGCCATACCGTGATGCGCGGCGTGCTCTATGCCTTTGTCATCGGCCTCTGCCTTCTCATCCTGTACCCCTACTATGTCATGCTCGTCACGGGCTTCCGCTCCAATGCGGAGACGAACGATATGTACTTCCAGCATGTGTTCCCCACGGAGTGGCTCTTTGGCAATCTCAAGTATATCATGACCCGCGGTGTGCCGCGTTATCTCTTAAACTCCCTGCTCATAGCGGGCGGTGCCACGCTGATAGCGCTCCTCTGCGGAATCCCGGCTGCGTATGCCATGGCGCGTATGAACTTCAAGGGCAAGAAAATCTTTCTCGGCTTTGTCATCATGAGCCAGATGTTTTCTCCCGTCGTTCTGCTCATCGGTATTGCCCAGCTCATGAGCACCCTGCACCTCAATGACTCCATCGTCGGCCTGATGCTTATAAATGCGGCCTTTAATCAGGCCTTTGCCATCTGGCTTTTGAGAGGTACGTTTGTCTCAATCTCGCCGGAGATGGAGCAGGCCGCGAAGATAGACGGTTGTACAACGCTCGGCTCGCTCATCAATGTGCTCATCCCCATGGCCGCGCCCGGCATAGTCACCACGCTCATCTTCGTGTTCATCAACGCGTGGAACGAGTACACTATCTCCACCGTGCTTATCTCCACCTCCGCAAACCGCCCGATAACGGTCGGCATCACGCAGTTCTCGTCGTTCAATATGATTGAGTGGCAGTATCTGTTCGCCGCCTCTCTCCTCGCCACCATCCCGGTCGTGATCCTGTTCATGTGCATCGAAAAGCACCTGACCGCGGGCCTCACCTCCGGCGGCGTCAAGGGGTAAAAAGCATAGCATTATAATCAAACTCCCGCTGCTCTCGCGGCGGGAGTTTTCATGTCTTGCGCGGGTATGATATAATATCAAAAACTGCGTGAGACGGAGACATAACATGGAAATACGCGAGATAAAAAGTAATAAAAAGCAATTCCTCCGTTTGCTGCTTATAGCGGACGAGCAGGAGGACATGATAGACCGCTATCTGGAGCGGGGAACAATGTACGTGCTGTATGACGGCGAGTGTGACCCAGACCAGCCGAGGTGCGAGTGCGTTGTGACGAATGAGGGCGGCGGTGTGCTTGAAATAAAGAACATTGCCACTGAGCCGGAGTGTCAGAGGCGCGGCTATGGCAGGGCTATGATTGACTTTGTCGCCGCAAAGTACCACGGCAGCTACAGCGTTTTGCAGGTCGGCACGGGCGACAGCCCCCTGACCATACCATTTTACAAGAGCTGCGGCTTCACCCGTTCGCACGTCGTTAAAAACTTCTTCACGGATAATTACGACCACCCGATATTTGAGTGCGGCGTTCAGCTTGTTGACATGGTTTATCTACGCCGCAAGCTGTAAAAGCTATAGCTTGGTGTGACTACCCGCGAAACAAAAACCCAGGAGCAAGCGATTTTCGTTTGCTCCTGGGTTAATGCATTATTAAGTACAGAGAACCATTTTAATGAAATATTGCTGACGCAATATGAAATAATCCTCACGGATTATGATATATTTTGCCATGCGGCAAAATGTGAAATAAAGTAAATCCTCATCCGCCGCAGCGGATTTTATAGCGCCAGCTATTTCATATGCGAAGCCATATTTCACAAATCCCGCAGAGATTTATTTCATTGAAAAAGACCAAGTCATATGACTTGGTCTTTTTCTGGTGCGAGAGAGGAGAATCGAACTCCCACGTCGGTTGACACACGCCCCTCAAACGTGCCTGTCTACCTATTCCAGCACTCTCGCATAAACGCCGAGGCTCCGGCTCCATTTAAAGCCGCCTGCCTCACTTGGCGCGCCACATTTAAGGCATGAATGATTATAGCAGAATATCGGATTTTGTCAAGTACTATTTTCCCGTTTCTGAAAAATATTTTTTTCAAATGAGCAGATGAAGAACACCACAGCCAAAACCAGCGCGCCGATAAGCGCGACAGCGCCGCGGCTCATCAGCAGAAGATACCGCATTTTCAAATACGCATGATAGCCGAGGAGCGACGCAAACTGCACCAGCAGCGCCGCCGGGAAATACTCAACCGCCGCGAAAGCCGTGACCAGCGCCAAAATGTCTGCCGCGAAGAAATACCGCTCGTGCATGTGCGGCAGCAAAAACGGGATACCGATTGCGAAGAGCAGCGCGGCGGCTAAAACCGTGCGCTCAGTCAGCGCACCGCGCTTGAAAAAGCACACGGCGAGCACTGCGAGCATATACACAAAGGCCGCGACGATGCCGAGCGTGGAGGCGAGCTCATTGTACTTCTCTGGCAGGGTGTACTGAAAGAGCGAGTAGACGGAGGGAGAGTTGTAGTTGAGCCCGTCGCCGATGCTGCCCGTCTGCCCAAGGTAGAGCGTAAGCGTCTCGACGAAAGGCCGTCCGGCGATAACGGCGGGGAGCACCAGCACCACATAGGCAAGCGGAAAAACGACAAAATGCCGCAGCTTGAACTTGCCCTTGAACCACAGCACAGCGTACACCGGCAACACGAACACGGCCTGAAGCTTGAAGCCGAAGGCCGCCGCCGCGCAGACCATGGACAGCACCGGCCTGTCATCAAGCGCGAGGTAGATACCGAGCAGCGCCAGCGCCACATAACTGCTGTCGCACTGCGCCCAGAGCGCGCCGTTGAGAAACACCGTGGGCAGAAACAGCACCGCGAAAAAAAGCCCCATGCGCTTTGCCGCGCTCTGCGTGAAGCGCGCAAGAAGCAGCATAGCCGCCCAAGCCAGGATAACATCAAAGAAAATGCTCAAAAGCTTTATGAGATAAAGCTCACTGATGCTCGAATAGGAAAAGAGCGCGAGGAAATAGAGATAGGGTATATTGTAATTGCCGACCTGCTCGCTGAGCGCGGCAAAGCCGCCGTTTGCGCGGAAATGCCGCACCCACGGCGAGAGAAAGTTCTGATAGTCGAGCGTCTCATAGTCCAGGACGAGATAACGCGCAAAAAACGCCAGCGCCATGAGGATGACAGCGGCTGCGGCATACGCCGGTTTATTCAAAAGCCGCGAGCGGCGCAGAAGCCACAGCGCGAACAGGGCCTCAAGCGCGAGGAGAATTATTACCCGATAATCCATCGAAAAGCCTCCGAAAAATGTAGCAAAAAAGGCCGGAGCAAAAACTCCCGCCAAAATATCTCTAATAAATAATAATAAATTATAAATTATACTTGACTTTACAGGGCAAACAGTGGTAAAATGACATGCTATGTGTGTAAGGAAGAGGTGTATCTGCCTCACTATCCTACCGTAAAAAGTATAGCATCGCCAAGAAGTAAAATCAACACCGGGTCAAATACTTTTGACAACAACCCCGCGTGTTCGCAATCAGTGATAAGGAGAGTGCGCTAATGCCAAAAGATGTTCTCTACGGCAAAACTCTGAGAAAGAGCTTTGCGCGTACAACGGAAATCATGGACATGCCCAATCTGCTGGAGATTCAGAAGAACTCCTACGAGTGGTTCCTCAAGGAGGGACTGCGCGAGGTGTTCCGCGATGTTGACTCTGTCACCGACTACTCCGGCAATCTTGAGCTGAGCTTCATAGACTACTCTATGAACGAGAAGCCCAAGTACACCGAGGAGGAGTGCAAGGCTCGTGACGCAACGTATGCGGCGCCGTTGAAGGTGCGCGTGCGCCTGCGCAACAAGGAGACCGAGGAGATAAAGGAGCAGGAGATTTTCATGGGCGACTTCCCGCTCATGACTCCGGGCGGAACCTTTGTCATCAACGGCGCGGAGCGTGTCATCGTCTCGCAGATTACCCGTTCCCCCGGTGTGTACTTTGAAAAGACCACCGACAAGTCGATGACGAACATATACGCCTCCACCATCATCCCCTACCACGGCGCGTGGCTGGAGTATGAGACGGACGCGACGGACATTTTCAACGTGCGTATCGACAAAAACCGCAAGCTGCCCATCACTTGGTTCTTGCGCGCTGTCGGCAAGTATAACCCGGATAACCCCGCCACTTGGCTCAGCTGTGTGTCCGACCCCAGCACCGGCGCCGTCACCAATGAGCGCATGAAGGAGATTTTCGGCGATGATGAGCGCATCAACGCCACCATCGACAAGGACACCTGCGCAAGCCGCGATGAGTGCCTCATCGAAATCTACCGCAAGCTCCGTCCGGGCGACCCTCCCACGGTTGAGTCCGCTGAGGCGCTGCTTGACGGTCTGTTCTATGACCGCCGGCGCTATGAGCTGAGCAATGTCGGCCGCTATAAGTTCAACAAGAAGCTCTCCCTCTTCCCGCGCATTGCCGGCTTCCAGCTCGCAATGCCCGTGGCAGACCCCCTCACCGGCGAGATTATCGCCGAGGCAGGCGAGACCGTAACCCGCGCAAAGGCGCGCGAAATCGCCGACGCGGGCGTGTTTGACGTGTATCTTGAGCATGACGGCAAGACCATCCGCGTTTTCTCCAACGGCATGGTGGACATCCGCCGCTATGTCGACTTTGACCCGGCGGAGCTAGGCATCAAGGAGCTTGTGCGCGGCATAGTCATCCGCCAGCTCTGCGAGCAGTTTGAGGGCGAGGCTCTCAAGGATGCTGTGCGCCAGAACGTAGATATTCTCGTTCCCAGACACATTGTGCCGGACGATATCTTTGCCTCTGTCAACTACCTCAACTGCCTTGCTCACGGCATCGGCGAGGCTGACGACATAGACCACCTCGGCAACCGCCGTGTGCGCTGTGTCGGCGAACTGCTGCAAAACCAGTTCCGCATCGGCTTCTCCCGCATGGAGCGCGTTATCCGCGAGCGCATGACGTTGCAGGATTTGGACATTGTCACTCCGCAGAGCCTTATCAATATCCGCCCTGTGACCGCGGCCATCAAGGAGTTTTTCGGCTCCTCCCCGCTGTCGCAGTTCATGGATCAGACCAACCCCCTCTCCGAGCTTACCCATAAGCGCCGTATGTCCGCCCTCGGCCCCGGCGGCCTCTCCAGAGAGCGCGCCAGCTTCGATGTGCGTGACGTTCACTACAGCCACTATGGCCGCCTCTGCCCGATAGAGACTCCTGAAGGCCCGAACATCGGCCTTATCTCCTACCTCGCATCCTATGCCCGCGCCAATGAGTACGGCTTCCTCGTCGCCCCCTACCGCAAGGTTGAGAAGGACACCTGCCGCGTTACCGACCAGATTGACTACATGACCGCGGATCAGGAGGACCAGTTCACCGTCGCGCAGGCGAGCGAGCCTGTCGACGAAAACGGCGTGTTCATCAATAAGCGCATTACCTGCCGTCACCGCAACGATACCGTTGAGGTCAACCGTGAAGATGTCGACTATGTCGACGTCAGCCCGAAGATGATGGTCTCCATTGCGACTGCGATGATACCTTTCCTTGAAAACGACGACGCGAACCGCGCTCTGATGGGCGCGAACATGCAGCGTCAGGCCGTGCCGCTGATGACCACGCAGGCGCCTATTGTCGCCACCGGCATCGAGCACAAGTGTGCGGTTGACTCCGGCGTGTGCGTGCTCGCCGAGGACAACGGCGTGATCACCCGCGTTGACGCAAACCATATCACCGTCCGCTATGACGCGGGCGAGGTGAAGGACTACAAGCTCATCAAGTTCTCCCGCTCCAACCAGGGCACCTGCATCAACCAGCGCCCCATCGTCAATATCGGCGACCGCGTTGAGAAAGGTGATGTGCTGGCGGACGGTCCGAGCACCAGCAACGGCGAAATTTCCCTCGGCAAGAACATCCTTGTCGGTTACATGAACTGGGAAGGATATAACTATGAGGACGCGGTTCTCCTCAACGAGCGCCTTGTCATGGAGGACGTATTCACTTCCATTCATATAGAAGAGTACGAGTGCGACTCCCGCGACACCAAGCTCGGCCCTGAGGAGATTACCCGCGACATCCCCGGCGTCGGCGACGACGCGCTCAAATACCTCGACGAGCGCGGCATCATCATGGTCGGCGCGGAGGTCACCGCCGGTGATATCCTCGTCGGCAAGGTCACCCCGAAGGGCGAGACCGACCTCACCGCGGAAGAGCGCCTGCTTCGCGCCATCTTTGGTGAGAAAGCGCGCGAAGTGCGCGACACCTCGCTCAAGGTTCCCCACGGCGAGAGCGGCATCATCGTTGACGTCAAGGTGTTCACCCGCGAAAACGGCGATGAGATGAACCCCGGCGTCAATCAGGTCGTGCGCGTTTATATCGCGCAGAAGCGTAAAATCTCCGTCGGCGACAAGATGGCCGGCCGCCACGGTAACAAGGGCGTTGTCTCGCGCATACTGCCGCGCGAGGATATGCCTTACCTGCCCGACGGCACCCCGCTGGATATCGTGCTGAATCCTCTGGGCGTTCCGTCCCGTATGAATATCGGTCAGATACTTGAGGTTCACCTTGGCTATGCCGCCGCCGCGCTCGGCTGGAAGGTCGCAACGCCTATCTTCAACGGCGCAAATGAGACGACTATCCGCGAGACTCTGCGCCAGGCCGGTCTGCGCGAGGACGGCAAGAGCGTTATGTACGATGGCCGCACAGGTGAGAAGTTTGATAACGATGTCACTGTGGGCTGGGTCTACTTCCTCAAGCTCCACCATCTGGTTGATGATAAGATTCATGCCCGTTCCACCGGCCCCTACAGCCTTGTTACACAGCAGCCTCTGGGCGGCAAGGCACAGTTTGGCGGCCAGCGCTTCGGTGAAATGGAAGTCTGGGCACTTGAGGCCTACGGCGCGGCCTATACTCTTCAGGAGATACTCACCGTCAAGTCCGACGATGTCACCGGCCGTGTCAAGACCTATGAGGCCATAGTAAAGGGCAACAACATCCCGCAGCCCGGTGTGCCTGAGTCGTTCAAGGTTCTCATCAAGGAGCTGCAGTCCCTGTGCCTTGATGTGCGTGTGCTGGATAAGGACGGCAACGAAATCGAACTGAAGGACGAGGATGACGATGACTTCATCCCCGATATCAAGGATGAGATATACGCGTCTGATGACGATGAGCTTCAGGCTGAGGGCTACTCCATTGAGGAAGTGCCTGAGGATGAGCTTGGCTTCGACGGCGCGGATGACAGTGAGGAGGACATGTAATGAGCTATACACCGTTTGAATCCATACAAATAGGCATTGCTTCCCCCGAAAAGATACTCGAATGGTCTTACGGCGAGGTCAAAAAGCCTGAGACCATCAACTACCGCACACTCAAGCCTGAGCGTGACGGCCTGTTCTGCGAGCGCATTTTCGGACCGACCAAGGACTGGGAGTGCCACTGCGGCAAGTATAAGAAAATCCGCTACAAGGGCAAAATCTGCGACCGCTGCGGTGTTGAAGTCACCAAGAGCAAGGTTCGCCGTGAGCGCATGGGTCATATAGAGCTCGCCGCGCCCGTCAGCCATATCTGGTACTTCAAGGGCATCCCAAGCCGCATCGGCCTCATGCTCGACCTTACTCCGCGCATGCTGGAGAAGGTGCTGTACTTTGCAAACTATATAGTTATCGACCCCGGCTTCACTCCGCTGGAGCGCTGCCAGATACTCTCCGAGCGCGAATACCGCGACATGCGCGAGAAGTATGAGGACGATTTCAAAGCCGGTATCGGTGCTGAGGCTATCAAGGAGCTCTTGCAGCAGATTGACTGCGAGAAGCTCGCCGCCCAGCTTCGTGAGGAACTGAAGAACGCCTCTGGCCAGAAAAAGGCCAAGATTGTCAAGCGCCTTGAGTGCGTTGAGGCTTTCCGCCAGAGCGGCAACCGCCCTGAGTGGATGATAATTGACGTGCTGCCGGTCATCCCGCCTGAGATTCGCCCCATGGTGCAGCTCGACGGCGGCCGCTTCGCAACCTCCGACCTCAACGACCTCTACCGCCGCGTCATCAACCGCAACAACCGTCTCAAGCGCCTCCAGCAGCTCAACGCTCCTGATATCATCGTCAGAAACGAAAAACGCATGCTTCAGGAAGCTGTTGACGCGCTCATTGATAACGGCCGCCGCGGCAGAGCCGTCACCGGCGCAAACTCCCGCGCGCTCAAGTCCCTGAGCGACATGCTCAAGGGCAAGCAGGGCCGCTTCCGCCAGAACCTGCTCGGCAAGCGTGTCGACTACTCCGGCCGTTCCGTTATCGTCGTCGGCCCTGACCTCAAGATTTATCAGTGCGGCGTTCCCAAGGAAATGGCAATTGAGCTCTTCCGCCCCTTCGTTATGAAAAAGCTCGTTGAGGACGGCGTTGCCAACAACATCAAGTCCGCCAAGAAGATGGTCGACAAGCAGC
>CAUABY010000017.1 GCA_958427375.1 uncultured Eubacteriales bacterium | reverse complement strand
GGTATGTCGATGTAGCAGGTGGTGCTGATTTCGCCCATGATGTGCAGCAGGCCCGTGGAGGCCGTGGTCTCGCAGGCGACGCGCCCGTCAGGGTCCTCGGCGAGGATGGCGTCGAGCACGGCGTCGGAAACCTGGTCGCAAATTTTGTCGGGATGCCCCTCGGTCACGGATTCAGATGTAAAAAGATAATGGTTTTTGTTCATGTTTTTAATCTCCATTCTGCCGCATGTATGAAAGTTAAATTTCAATAGGAATCTCCATTTGCGGCTGAATGGAGATTTTGGCATGTGCCGCGGATGCCGCTTGCCGGCGAGCGGCACGCTGTTTTTAATGAACAAGTGTGAATTTCACACTTGTTCTCCTTTCCGGTGCGGGCGGCCTTAAGCTCTCAGATACAAGAAAAACCCCGTCATCCGACGGGGTAAGTTAAACGCAGCAATAGCCTCATCTTTCGTTCACCGCCGGATTTGGCACCTTGCACACGCAGGTTGCCGGGCTTCACAGGGCCGTTCCCTCCACCGCTCTTGATAAGGTGTTCAGTTTTCTTAACTATTATAGCAAGAATTATAGGTTTGTCAATCATTTTTCTTCAAATTCCGCCAAATGCGTGTTATTATCTTATAGATAGGCTTTGCGGACTTAGCGCAGGGCTTTAAAAGGAGAGAAAAGCATGAAAAAGAATAAGAAACTATACCGCCTGCTGCTGCTCGCGGCCGTGGCGCTGCTGCTGATTGGCACATCCGCGCTGAACGGCGGCGAGACTGACGCGCCCTATGCCGGCGACATGTACGCCTCGGATGTCCAGCAGCCCGACGAGAGCGCCGCGATAGACGAGCACGGCAGCTACGACACAAAGGACGAGGTCGCGCTCTTCATCCACACCTACGGCCGCCTGCCGGATAACTACATCAGCAAGGCCGAGGCGGAAGAGGCCGGATGGCACGGCGGCCCGGTGGGAAAATACTGCCCCGGCAAGTGCATTGGCGGCTCGCGCTTTGGAAACTATGAGGGGCTTTTGCCGGACGCGCAGGGACGCACATGGACGGAGTGCGACATTAATACCCTTGGCGCGGGCTCGCGCGGGGCGGAGCGCATAGTCTTTTCCAATGACGGGCTCATCTACTACACGCCCGACCACTACGAGAGCTTTGAACTGCTGTACGGATGAGCGGCTGAGCGCCTCGGCACGGCGCGGGCAGAGAATTATGTAAATTTGACTAACATTTAATTACATTTCGACAGGTTTCGACTTTCGGTTGCATAAAATTTACTGGGAATTTGTCGAAAAATCTTGCTCGTCAACGAAGCGTGACATATTATGTCAACATAAAGCTCGCGCGATTCGACACAGTTCTGTTGTCGGATGAGTGTCATCTATGGTAAATTTAATGCGACAAGACGGTGAAAACTGCTTTTAAAATACAGTAATACTCATAACCGCTTATTGGGAGGATAAGAAATTATGGAAACCAAAATTCGCATTTTCACAGCTGACGCAAACTATGAGTTTTGCAAATTGCTGGAAAAGATGGTGCTCGCTGAGAACGACATGGAGGTAGTCGGGATAGCGACGGACGGCATGGAAGCGCTGTCGGGCGTGGCCGAGAAAAAGCCGGATGTGCTGATTCTTGACCTTGTGCTGCCGAAGCTGGACGGGCTGGAGGTGCTGCGCCGCCTGCCGGAGACAGGCTGCAAGCCGCATGTCATGGTGCTCTCCGGCTTTATGAACAACAGCGTCGTGGGTGAGTGCTCGGCGGCCGGGGCGGACTATTTCATGCTCAAGCCCTGCGATGTGGACACAATTTTTGTGCGCATCCGCCAACTCGTCGGCGCGGACAAGGCGGCGGAATCCGGCACCGGGTATGACTGCCGCGCTGTCGCCGCAACCGAGCAAAACCGCAGTGACGCCGAGCTTGAAGCGACGGTTACGGATATAATCCACGAGATAGGCGTACCCGCGCACATCAAGGGCTATCAGTATCTGCGCGAGGCCATCATCCTGACGATAAAGGATATGGACATGATAAATGCGGTGACGAAAGTATTATACCCGGAGGTGGCGAAGAAGTTCTGCACTACCCCATCACGCGTGGAGCGCGCCATCCGCCACGCAATCGAGGTCGCTTGGGACAGGGGCGACATTGAGACCTTGCAGCGCTTTTTTGGCTACACGGTTTCAAACATCAAGGGCAAGCCGACCAACAGCGAGTTCATCGCCATGATAGCCGACTGCCTGAGCCTCCGCCGCAAGCAGCAGGTAGCGGGGATGAAAGCCTGAATCGAGGCACTCTGCCGGGCGGACATCAGCCGCGACGGGCAGGTTTAGCCCGCGCTGAATAGAAGACAAGAAAAAACCGTGTACCGAAGCTGAAAACTCAAGCTCAGGTACACGGTTGATTTTTGTTCCGCATCATCTTCTTCTGTGCGAATCAGATTGCTCACATACGGCCGCGCGCCGCAGAGGACCTCGTCATAAAAATTCTGCTTCCGGTAGATATAGGCGATGCCGGCCTCCAATTCCTTTACCCCGGCGCTTTCGACACGCTCAATCATGCCATGGAGACCTATCTCGGCAATTCCGATAAGGACAACGTGTCTGACGATGCGGCGCTGGCCGTGATGCGCAACGCCATTGCGCGGTTTTGGACGCTTTTGGGCATAAAACCGCCTCCCCTCATGTTAGGGGAGGCGGCAGGCTGTGTTTATGAACTTAGTTCGGATTTCAGTATCAATCAGAAGATTGCGACGACTGCGCCGTCATAGCTGTCGGCGATGAACTGCTTGACAGCGTCGGTCTTGAGCGCGTTTACAAGAGCGGTAATCTTCTCGCTGCCCTCGTCGCCGCTGCGAACGGCGATAACGTTTGCATAGGTCTGGGCGGCGTCGCCTGCGGCATCCTCGGTGGCGAGAGCGTCAGCAACCTTGAGGCCGGCCTGGATTGCATAGTTGCCGTTGATGACGGCGATGGTGCCCTCATCGCTTGCGGCGAGCTGAGAGGGAACGGTGTCGGCCTGAACGGGAACGACATTGTAGCCGCCGTTGTCAACGATGTCAAGGTGGCTCACGCCGACCTCGGCGCTTGCGTCCTCAGGCAGGGTGATGAGACCCTCCTGCTGGAGCAGGAGCAGAGCGCGGGTCTCGTTGGAGTCGTCCGCGGGGATGATGATGGTGGCGCCCTCAGCGAGTGCGGAGAGCTCGGTCACGCCGTTGCCATAGATGCCGAAGGGCTCATAGTGGATGAGTGCGGCGGAGACAAGGTCGGTGCCGTTGGAAGCGTTGTAGCTGTTGAGGTAGGGGCTGTGCTGGAAGTAGTTTGCGTCGAGCTCGCCGTCGGCAAGAGCCTTGTTGGGCAGGATGTAGTCATCATAGACAACGACTTCAAGCTCATAGCCCTCTTCGGCGAGAGCGGCCTTGACGGACTCAAGAATCTCGGCGTGGGGGGTGGCGCTTGCGCCGACAACGATCCTGGTCAGCTCAGCGGGGGCTTCGGCGGGAGCTTCGGCAGGTGCCTCAGCGGGAGCCTCGGTGGCGGCGGGGGCGCTGGAGCTGCTGCCGCAGGCGGTCAGCACACCAAGTGCCAGAACGAGTGCGAGGATGATGCTAAGTGTCTTTTTCATTTCTTGTAACTCCTTTATGATTAAAAATTTAAGGGTTGGTAAATCAGTGGTGCGGGCTCAGAGCCGTGTGTCGGTCTTTTTGACGATGAACATGCCGAGCTCCTGAATTATCTGCACGATGATGACGGTGAGGAACACACAGACCCAGGTGATATCGGGGTTGCTGCGCTGGTGGCCATAGATTATGGCGATTTGGCCGAGGCCGGTGCCGCCGATGGTCGCGGCCATGGCCGAGTAGCCGAGGATGGTGACGACGGAGATGGCGGCGCCGGTTATCAGCGCGGGCTTCGCCTCCGGGATGAGCACCTTCGTTATAATCTCAAAGTTATTCGCGCCCATCGACTGCGCGGCCTCAATAACGCCGCCGCTGACCTCACTCAGTGAGCTTTCGCACATTCGCGCCACATAGGGGGCGGCGGCAATGATGAGCATTACTATCATCGCCTTATTGCCAAGCGAAGTGCCCACAATGAGCTTTGCCACGGGCAGCATTGCTACCATTAATATAATGAAAGGAATACTGCGGAAGAAGTTGACGATGAAGCCCAGAATCCTGTTGACGGGCTTATTCGGGCAGATGCCCTTGCTGTCAGTCACGCAGAGGATAACGCCGAGCGGCAGGCCGATGAGGTAGGCGATGGCCGAGGAGATGAAGGTCATATATATCGTCTCCCAGATGCCGAGCTGAATCAGCCCGTTATCCCAGAGCTTGAAGAACATTTCGGAAAACATTTTATATCTCCTCCTTCCAGTTGACACCGCTGTTTTTAAGCCAGCTTACGAGCTTTTCCGCCTCGCGCTCATCGTTGGGCAGCTCAATTACCATGTGCCCGTGAAGCACGCCCTCAAAAAACCTCGTGTCGCCGAAGAGTATGTTCACCGGCGCGCCGCACTCCAAAACCATCTTGGATATAAACGGCTCGTTGGTCTTTTCCTCGCCGTTGAAGGTCAGGCGTATGCGCCGCCCGCCCTCGGTGCTGATGGCGCTGGAGTCCTTGGGCACGATGAGGTCACGCGCTATCTTGGACTGCGGGTTTATAAACACGTCCGCCACCTTGCCCATCTCGGCGATGTGGCTGGAGTCGATGACCGCGACGCTGTCGCAGATGCGGTCGATAACGCGCATCTCGTGCGTGATTACGACAATCGTCACGCCGAGCTTTTCGTTTATCTCCTTGAGCAGGTCAAGAATCTGGCGCGTGGTGTTGGGGTCAAGCGCGGAGGTGGCCTCGTCACAGAGTAGGTACTTGGGCTTTGTGGCGAGGGCGCGGGCTATAGCCACGCGCTGCTTCTGTCCGCCGGAGAGCTGGGACGGGTAGCTCTCGCCGCGCTCTTCAAGGCCGACAAGGCTCAAAAGCTCTTCAGCTCTTGCTCTCGCGCTCTTTTTGTCCACACCCGCAAGCTCAAGCGGGAAGCAGATGTTGCCGATGACGTTTCGCTGCTCAAGCAGGTTGAAGCCCTGAAAAATCATGCCTATCTGCTGGCGGAGCTTCAAAAGCTCCTTGCGCGGCAGAGTGGTCAGGCTCTGTCCGTCAATGATGACCTCGCCGGAAGTGGGGCGCTCAAGAAGGTTGATGCAGCGCACAAGCGTGCTTTTGCCCGCGCCGCTCAGACCGATGATGCCGAAAATCTCCCCATCGCTGATGGTGAGGTTGATTCCGTCGAGCGCGACTATCTCACGGTTTGCCGTGTGATAGACTTTGCTGAGATTTTTTAACTCTATCATTTCTTACACTCCAAAAAAAATAAAGGGCTGAAAGCCCTGGATGCTTTCAGCCCTGTTAAGTACTGCAATGTGATAAAGACAGGTTATGAAGCAAGCGGGCGATTTTGGGCGCGCATCATCATGCACATGTACATCATGCGCATCATACCCATCATCATGTTGTCGTTACGGCGTATCGACATGGGGCTTGCTCCTTTCGTTTGATGGCTCGATTATATTCTCCGTCCGACCTAAAGTCAACAGGGAATTTTCGATATGCTTCGTTAAAGAGACAAAGAAAATATTGTGAAATTTGCCGAATCGCCGCCCCGCGCGCTGTAAAGACAAAATATAGCCGAAAAATGCCGCCCGCTTTCAGCTAAATTGACAATTGCATCCGCGGCCGTTTTGATATAAAATATCTCGCAGTGCCGGTTGGGAGCCTGTGTTCCCGACCGACACTATATTTTGTGGTCAAAACGGTTACAGGACGATAAAAAAACAATATTTTGCGTTTTGGCTATTGACATAAAGCTCCCGAACCGCTATTATTACACATAGACGCCGCGCGGCGTCATAAACTATGCCATAAGATAGGAGACTGCGCCTGTGCTCATTTCCGGCCTGCAAAAATTAACACTGCTCGACTATCCCGGAAAGGTCGCCTGCACGGTGTTCACCGGCGGCTGCAATTTCCGCTGCCCTTTCTGCCACAACTCCTCGCTTGTCCTGCCGGAGCGCATCGCGCACGACACGGATGAGGCGGCGGTGCTGAGCTTTCTGAGAAAGCGGCAGGGTGTATTGGACGGCGTGGCGGTAACCGGCGGTGAGCCGCTTTTGCACAGCGATATAGCAGACTTTCTCGCGGAGGTTCGCGCGCTGGGCTACAAGATAAAGCTTGACACCAACGGCTGCTTCCCGGACAGGCTCATGGAGATAGTCAAGGCCGGGCTTGTCGACCGCGTTGCGATGGACATAAAAAACCCGCCTGAGCTGTACGGCGAGACCGTCGGCGTGCCGGGGCTTGACCTCGCGCCGGTGGAGCAAAGCAAAAACTTCCTGCTCGAAGGGCATGTGGAGTATGAGTTTCGCACAACCGTTGTCAAGGGGCTGCACACCAAAGAGAGCATTAAAGGCGCGGCAAAGTGGATACAGGGCGCGAAAGAGTACTATTTGCAGCAGTTTAAGGATTCCGGAGACGTGCTGGCAATAGACGGGCTCGGCGCGTTCAACGAGGGCGAGATGCGCGAGATGGCCGCGGCCGCGGCGGAATATGTGCCGGTGGTTCAGCTCCGCGGCGTGTGAGGTGCGCTGCAAATCAACTCAGTCAAAAAACTTTTTTGAATATACATTTTTGAAAATCAGGGAAACGGGAGGATATGTGAAATGTATCAGGTAGTAAAGCGCGACGGTAAGATAGTCGATTTTGATATAACCAAGATTGCCGGAGCCATCAAAAAGGCTTTTGAAGCCACAGACACGGATTATAATGACAGCGTCATAGACTTTCTGGCGCTCAAGGTCTCGGCGGATTTCCTGCCGAAAATAAAGGACGGCAAGGTCGCCGTTGAGGATATTCAGGACAGCGTTGAAGCCGTGCTCTCCCGCGGCGGCTATGAGAGCGTGTCCAAGGCCTACATTCTCTACCGCAAGCAGCGCGAGAAACTGCGCAACACCAGGTCCTCCTACCTTGACTATAAGGAGACTGTGGACAAGTACCTCAACATAGAGGACTGGCGCGTTAAGGAGAACTCCACCGTCACCTACTCCGTCGGCGGCCTCATCCTCTCAAACTCCGGCGCCATCACCGCGAACTACTGGCTGAGCGAGGTCTATGACCAGGAGATTGCCGAGGCGCACAGAAACTGCGATTTGCACCTGCACGATTTGAGCATGCTCACCGGCTACTGCGCCGGCTGGAGCCTGCGTCAGCTCATCAAGCAGGGTCTCGGCATCCCCGGCAAGATTAATTCCTCGCCCGCAAGCCACCTCTCCACCCTCTGCAACCAGATGGTCAACTTCCTTGGCATCATGCAGAACGAGTGGGCGGGCGCTCAGGCTTTCTCGTCCTTTGACACCTACCTCGCGCCCTTCGTCAAGGTCGACAAGCTCACGCAGAAAGAGGTCAAGCAGTGCATCCAGAGCTTTATCTTCGGCGTGAACACCCCCTCCCGCTGGGGCACTCAGGCGCCCTTCTCCAATGTCACCCTCGACTGGACTGTGCCTGCCGACCTCAGGGACCAGCCCGCAATCGTCGGCGGCAAGGAGATGGACTTCACCTATGGCGACTGCAAAGAAGAGATGGACATGGTCAACAAGGCTTTCATCGAGATTATGATTGAGGGCGACGCGAATGGCCGCGGCTTCCAGTACCCCATCCCCACCTACTCCATCACCCGCGACTTTGACTGGTCTCCCACCGAGAATAACAAGCTCCTCTTCGAGATGACCGCAAAGTACGGCACTCCCTACTTCTCCAACTACATCAACTCCGACATGGAGCCGAGCGACGTGCGCTCCATGTGCTGCCGCCTGCGCCTTGATTTGCGCGAGCTGAGAAAGAAATCCGGCGGCTTCTTCGGCTCCGGTGAGTCGACCGGCTCTGTCGGCGTTGTCACCATCAACATGCCGCGTATCGCCTATCTCGCAACCGACGAGGCCGACTTCTACAAGCGCCTCGACAAGCTCATGGATCTGGCCGCGCGATCTTTGAAGATAAAGCGCACGGTCATCACCAAGCTCCTTGACGCAGGTCTTTACCCCTACACCAAGTACTACCTCGGCACCTTTGAAAACCACTTCTCCACCATCGGCCTTGTCGGTATGAACGAGGCTGGGCTCAACGCCAGGTGGATACGCAAGGATATGACCCACCCTGAGTGCCAGCAGTTCAGCAAAGAGGTTCTTGACCATATGCGTGAGCGCCTGAAGGATTATCAGGAGCTGTACGGCGACCTCTATAACCTTGAGGCCACCCCCGCGGAGTCCACCTCCTACCGCCTTGCAAAGCACGATGTGGAGATCTATCCCGACATCATCACCGCCGCGGAGCCGGGCGGCACCCCCTACTACACCAACTCCTCCCACCTGCCTGTCGGCTATACCGAGGACGTGTTTGAGGCGCTGGATATTCAGGACGATTTGCAGACCCGTTACACCTCCGGCACGGTGTTCCACGCTTTCCTCGGCGAGAAGCTGCCCAACTGGGAGGCTGCGGCAAACCTTGTGCGCAAGATAGCCGAGAATTACAAGCTGCCCTACTACACCATCTCCCCGACCTACTCCGTCTGCAAGAACCACGGTTACCTCAACGGCGAACAGTTCACCTGCCCTGAGTGCGGCGAGTCCGCCGAGGTCTACAGCCGCATCACCGGCTACTACCGCCCCGTGCAGAACTGGAACGCCGGCAAGACACAGGAGTATAAAGAGCGCAAGACCTATGACGTCGGCCGCTCCAGCCTGCGCCACAACGGCCCTGTTGACCCCGCCCCGGCACCCAAGGCCGAAGCAAAGGAAGAGCATGTGGACGAGGCGCACAGCCGCGCCATCCTCTTCGCAACGCCCACCTGCCCCAACTGTCGCATCGCCTGCTCCTACCTTGACAAGGCGGGCTTCGCGTATGAAAAGCTGATGGCTGAGGAGCATGCGGATCTCGCCAGAAGTTATGGCGTGAAGCAGGCACCCACCCTCGTCATCACCGACGGCAAGGACTTTGAGAAGTTCGCGGGCGCGGGCGCAATCAAGACTTTCCTTAACACTCAGGCACAGTAAGAAACACATATAAAGCCCGGTAAAGTTACCGGGCTTTGTTGGTATATTTAAGGAGAAAATGAATGCTGTACGACATTATTATAATAGGCGGCGGCCCCGCGGGGCTGACTGCGGCGACCTATGCCCGGCGCGCGGGCAAGTCGGTGCTGGTGATAGAGAAAAACGCATTCGGCGGGCAGATAACATGGTCGCCCAAGGTAGAGAATTTTCCCTCCGTGCTGTCCATATCCGGCGCGGAGCTGGGCGATCGCCTGCTTGAGCAGGCGATGGAGCACGGCGCGGAGGTCGAGCTTGAGGAAGTGACCGCCGTATCGCTCGACGGGGATATCAAGCGCGTATACACCGAGTCCGGCGCTGAGTTTGAAGGACGCGCGCTCATCGTTGCCGTGGGCGCGAGGCCGCGCCCGCTGGGCCTTGCGCGCGAGGAGGAGCTTGTCGGCGCGGGCGTGTGCTACTGCGCAGTGTGTGACGGGGCATTTTATAAAGACCGCGTCGTGGCCGTCAACGGCGGCGGCAACAGCGCCTTGCAGGACGCGATGCTCTTGAGCGAGAAGTGCAGCAAGGTCTACCTCATCCACCGGCGCGGGAGTTTTCGCGGCGAGGCGAAGCTTGTGGAGGCGCTGAAAGCTAAGGAGAACGTGGAGTTTGTGCTGGAGGCGAGTATCACGGAGCTTCTGGGCGGCGCGGAGCTTGCGGGCATCGCCGTGGAGCAGCGCGGCGAGCGGCGCGAGATAGCCGTGGACGGGCTCTTTGTCGCCATAGGCCACGCGCCGGACAACGGCATCTTCAGTGATCTTATGGAGCTTGACGCGGGCGGCTATGCCGCGTCAAACGAGGACTGCCGCACGAAGACCGCCGGCGTATTTGTCGCGGGCGACTGCCGGGCAAAGACTGTGCGCCAGCTCACCACCGCCATGGCGGACGGCTCGGCGGCAGCGCTTGCGGCCTGCGCCTACCTGGGGTGAGCGCCATGCGCGTTTCTGTCGGAGACTACATGGGCGCGGTCAGCAAGTACCGCAGCCATATAATGGGCTTTGCCATCGTGTGCATCCTCTTTTTCCACGGCGGGGTGCGCTTTGCCGAGCCCTGGAACTACTTTCTGAACCTCCTCTGGGGTGTGGATATCTTTTTCTTCTGCACCGGTATGGGTATTCACCGCTCGCTCTCCCGCGATGGCGATGTGCTCGGCTTCTATAAGCGGCGCCTTTCACGCATCTACCCCATGTACTGGCGGGTCGTAATATTCTTCTTTATTCCCGCGTTCTTTGCGGCGCTGCGGGAGGGCTGGGTGCTGACTGCGCTGAAGGAGCTCCTGGGCAACCTCACCATGCTCGGCTGGATAAACGGCATGGGGCATCAGTTCAACTGGTATCCGCAGGCGATATGCCTTGTGTATCTCGCCGCGCCCGCATTTTTCCTCGCGGTCAGGCGGCTGGGGGAGAGCGGGAAAAAGCTTGCGCTCTTCTTCGGCTTCTTTGTCGTCACGCAGGTGTGCTTTTTCAACTCCGGCTTTCTTATCCTCTATTCGCGCCTTTTGTACTTCCTCATGGGGCTTATCGCGGCGGAGCTCGCGGAGCGCGGCTCAAAGCTTCGGCTGAATGTGCCGGTGCTGCTGGTGCTTTTCCTTGTGGGCAACTACCTTATGTATTACGGCCAGCGCTTCCCCACGGAGATACTCTGGGGCTATGGGCTGAGCTGGTATCCGGGGCTTCTCATCGTGCCGGGCGCGCTGTGGCTGCTGACGCGGCTTTTTGAGCTCTGTGAGCGCGCGTTGCGGGTAAAATGGGTGAACGCCTTTTTTGAGCTCATGGGCAAGTGGTCGTTTGAAATTTTCCTCGTGCATCTGCTGCTCTTCGGCTGGATAGCGCCGCTGAATGTCGAGGGCAACTGGTTGTGGCTGGGCATCATCGTCTTTTCCACCGTGTTTGCCATCGGCTGCGGCAAGCTGCAAAGGCTGACGGCGCGGCGCGGCTGAGAGCGAAATGCAGTCGGGTTAAATAATTAACAATAACAGATGAAGTAAAACCTCCGGCTTGACCGGAGGTTTTTGAGACTGTCAAAAAACCATGCCGCAATGCAAAGAAAACAGAGCAGCAGGGGAGCTTGAGGGGGCAAGGCCCGCCTCAAATACAATAAACCGCCGCCGAAAAGCCTTGATTTTCAAGGCTTTTCGGGCGAAGCAGCATTTTGATACCATCAAAATGCTCGGCGGATGAAGCGGTCAAAAAAGTCTGAAATAGACTTTTTTGACAAGCTGTAAAACCTCCGGCTTGACCGGAGGTTTTTGCGTGTACGATTTATTTTGTTGGCTGTGCGGCAAAGTAGTGGCCTATGGCGTATTCAAGGCGCTCATTGAGAAACGCTGCCGCCTCTTTTGCGGGCGCTGATTTGCCTGCCATCATATCAAAGGCGTGGTAGCAGCCGTCAAATTCCCGGTACTCGGCGGGAATGCCGGCGGCTTTCAGGTTCTCCATGTAGGCCACGGTCTCGTCGTAAAAGGGGTCGAGCGTGCCGATATATGTGGCTGCGGGGGGCAGGCCGGAGAAATCGGCGAGTCTGCCGGGGGCGGCATAGGCCGGAACTTCGGGCGCTTTGTAGAGCCCGCGCAGATAGAGCCGCCACGCGCTCTCGTTGGACTTGGTGTTCCAGACCGGCGCGTCGTTATTCCGGGAGGATTTGGTAAGCATGCGGTCGTCAAGCATGGGGTAGAGCGGCATCTGGAAAGCGAGGGAGACCTCGCCCTTGTCGCGCGCGTAGATTGTCAGCGCCGCGGTCAGGCCGCCGCCTGCGCTGTCCCCGCCGACCATGAGCTGGCTGGGGTTTATCCCATAGCGGGCGGCGTTTGCCTTGAGCCAGAGCAGCGCCGCATAGCAGTCCTCCAGCGCGGCGGGGTAGGGGGCTTTTGTAGCAAGGCAGTAGTCCGGCGCGACGACGACACAGTTGTGCCTGCGGACGAAGCGGCGGATGAAGCCCTCGTCCTGCTCTGGTATGCCGATGCAGTACCCGCCGCCGTGTATCCAGAGAATGCCGGGCACTTTCTCTCTGCGCTCAAGCGGGGAATAGACGCAAAGGCGCAGCTTCCCGCCCACGGCGGATTCTTCCGCGCGAGGAATATACACCTGCTCAAAGGCCATGCCCCTTATCCTGCGGAATGCGGGGCTGCTAACCATTACTTTATTTATTTTGCGAAATGTGGATTCCTTGAAGTAAGGCAGAATAGAGCGAATCAGCGTCCCAATTTCACGCACCTGCGGGTGCATCATCTCACGCGTTATGTTGTACATATGGCCCCCTGTGGTTTTTTCTTCATTATACATACCCTGCCCCCGCTCTTGCAAGAGATAAAAAAGCTCACAGGTCATGCTTGAACCTGTGAGCTTGAGTTTTATTCCGTTTTACAGCAGCTCCAGCAGCGCGTCGACCTGCGCGGGGGTTGTGGCCCAGCTGGTGGCGAAGCGCACAACGGTGTGGGAGTCGCCGTACTCCTGAATGAAGCTGAAAGAGGCCTGCTCCTTTAGCTTCTCCATGCGGGCGTTGTCCAAGATGACAAACTGCTGGTTTGTGGGCGAGTCGATGAAAAAGACATAGCCCTTTTCCTTGAGCCCCGCCTTTAGCCGCTCGGCCATGGCAATAGCGTTGCGCGAGCCGGTCATGTACAAATCGTCGGTAAACAGCTCGTCAAACTGCACGCCCAAGAGCCAGCCCTTGGCAAGGAGCGCACCCATCTGCTTTACCATGGTGACAAGCCCCTCAACATGGCGGCGCGGGAACACCAGTGCCTCACCGAAGAGTGCGCCGACCTTGGTGCCGCCGATGTAGAACGCGTCACAGTACTCGGCAATGGTCTCCAGCGTCACATCAGTGCCGGGCGCGGCGAGGGCATAGCCAAGGCGCGCGCCATCGAGGAAGAGCGGGATATCGTACTTCGCGCAGACCTCGTGCAGGGCTTTCAGTTCCGTCTTGGTGTAGATTGTGCCGTACTCAGTGGACTGGGAGATGTACACCATGCCGGGCTTTACCATGTGCGTCCAGGTATCGTCGCGGTAGAAGGCGGCGAGGTAGGCCTCAACCTCCGCCGCGTCAAGCTTGCCCTCGTGCGCGGGCAGGGCTATGACCTTATGCCCACCGCACTCGATTGCCCCGGCCTCGTGTACATTTATGTGCCCGCTGACGGCGGAGATGACGCCCTCATAGGGGCGCAGAAGAATGTGAATGGCGGCGGCGTTTGTCTGCGTGCCGCCGACGAGGAAGAAAATTTCCGCCTCAGGCGCATTGCAGGCCGCGCGTATCTTCCCCTTTGCGCTGCTGCAAATCTCGTCCGTGCCGTAGCCGGGCATCTTTTCAAGGTTCATTTCCATCAGGCGGCGCAGGATTTGCGGATGCGCGCCCTCCATATAATCACTGTCAAATCTGAGCATTTTTATCCTGCCTTTCATAAGAGCTTTGCGGTTTTTAATGCTTTTTGCATCAGCCACCCTGGGCTTTTATTTTCTCTTTCCAGCACTTGTGGCACATGGCGATATAGCTGTCATTGCCGCCTAAAAACACTTGGCTGCCCTGCGTGATTATGTGCCCCGCCTCGTCAATGCGGGCGTTGACCGTGGCCTTGCGGCCGCAGGCGCAGACGGTTTTAATCTCGGTTATGGAGTCGGCCAGCTCCATGAGCCGCTGAGCGCCGGGGAAAAAGTGCGTTAGGAAATCCGTGCGCAGGCCGAAGCACAGCACCGGCAGATCATCCTCATCCACAAGCTCGCGCAGCTCGTCAATCTGCTCAGGCGTGAAAAACTGCGCCTCGTCCGCGATAATCACGTCGTGCTTACCGGCGGCGCGGTAGGCGGCGGTGATACTCTGGCCGGGGGTTATCACCTGCGCCTCACAGCTCAGGCCAATGCGGCTTTTGATTGTCTCCGCCCCGTCGCGGGTGTCGGTGCTGGGCTTGATGAGCCACACGCTCATTCCCAGCTCCTCATAGTTGAACTTGGTTATCAGCGCCTGCGCGGACTTCGACGAGCCCATGGCGCCGTACTTGAAATACAGCTTTGCCATTACTTTCTCCGTTATATATGTAGTATTTTTTGACTGCCTGAGACGGCGCGGGGGCTTACTTGCCGTGGCTGCCGTCAAGATGTGCGCGCACGCGCTCAATGACCATCTCCATTGCGACCTGATTGTGCCCGCCTTCGGGGATGATGATGTCAGCGCGGCGCTTGCTCGGCTCAACAAACTGCTCGTGCATGGGCTTTACAGTGGTGAGGTACTGGTTTATGACACTGTCCAGACTGCGGCCGCGGTCACGCACGTCGCGCACGATGCGGCGGAGTATGCGCACGTCCGCGTCAGTGTCGACATAGAGCTTGATATCCATCTGCTCACACAGCTCCGGGCTTGCGAAGATGAGGATGCCCTCAACGATGATGACCTTGGCCGGGCGCACGGTGATGGTTTTATCCGTGCGGTCGTGGATGGAGTAGTCATACACCGGGCACTGCACCACCCGCCCCGCGCGCAACTCCTTGAGCGCCTCGACGAGCATATCCGTGTCAAAAGCATCCGGGTGGTCATAGTTGAGCTTCTGGCGCTGCTCAAAGGGCATGCTGTGGTGCGCCTTGTAGTAGTTGTCGTGGTTTATCACCGATACATCCCCGGTGAAGGTCTGCATCAGCTTTTTTGTGATGGTGGTTTTGCCGCTACCTGTGCCGCCGGCGATGCCGACTATCATAACGTCGCTCATATGCTCAGCCCCTCTGAATATCTTTTTGTTTTCAACCATTAAATAATAACACATATCTGCGCGCGTTTCAATTTGACTTTTCATATTTTATCAAATATAATCAAAATACTGAAGAAATAATATTTTGATAACACGGAGGTAAAACATATGGCTACTCCCACCCCGCATATAAGCGCCAAACCCGGCGATTTCGCAAAGACCGTGCTCATGCCCGGTGACCCTCTGCGCGCAAAGTTCATTGCGGAAAATTTCCTCACCAATCCGGTGCTCGTCAACAACGTGCGCGGCGTGCAGGGGCACACCGGCACATGGAAGGGCGTCCCGGTGTCGGTGATGGCCTCCGGCATGGGCATGCCCGCCATCGGCATCTACAGCTGGGAGCTTTTTAAAGAGTACGGTGTGGACAACATCATCCGCATTGGCTCCGCCGGCGCGATTCAGGACGATTTGAAGCTGATGGACATTGTGGCCGGTCAGGGCGCATGCACCACGTCATCCTACATTAAAAACTTTGACCTTCACGGCGGCTTTGCCCCCATTGCCGACTATACGCTGCTGTCCAAGTGCGTTGAGGCCGGGCGCGAGCACGGCGTTGATATCAAGGTTGGCAACATCCTCTCCTCGGATAACTTCTACCTGCCTGACGGTATGGACAGAAACACCGAGTGGCGCAATATGGGTGTGCTCGCGGTGGAGATGGAGGCCGCCGCGCTCTACGCGAACGCCGCTTACCACGGCAAGCGCGCGCTGTGCATCTGCACCATTTCTGACCATCTCTACAGAAGCGACGCGCTCACAAGCGAGGAGCGCCAGACCTCATTTAAGCAGATGATGGAGATTGCCCTTGATACGGCGGTCAAGATGAGTGAGCTTTAAAAAGCGCGGTGAAGGCTGCGCGCAAAATGCGGAGAATTGTTAAAAACTTGTGAAATAGTTTTGAATTTTCACGCTTTTGCGGCAGTTTGCTCTTGCCTCTCAGTTTGGTATCTGATATAATATCAGATTGTATAGAAGAGCTATACATATGACAAACATCCATATATTTTTTGGAGGGAAAAACATGAAAAAGATTCTCGCACTTGTCCTGGCACTGTGCATGGTCTTCGCTCTTTGCGCCTGCGGTTCTTCCTCGGCTCCTGCCGCAACCGAAGCTCCCGCAGAGGCACCTGCCGAAGCTCCCGCAGAGGCTCCCGCTGAAGAGCCCGCCGCAGAACCCGCTGAGGTAATGGTCGCTATGGTCACTGACTACGGCGACATCACCGACCAGTCCTTCAACCAGACCACTTATGAGGCCTGCAAGGAGTTCTGTGAGGAAAACGGACTTCAGTTCAGCTACTTCAAGCCCGCATCCGACTCCGATGAGGACCGCATTGCCCAGATTGAGGCCGCTATCGACGAGGGTTACAACGTCGTCGTAATGCCCGGCTTCGCATTTGCAAACGCTATCAAGCAGACCGTTAACGAGTACCCCGAAGTTACTTTCATCGCTCTTGACGTCGGTGCAGGCGACCTTGGTGATGACTTTGTTGTCCCTGAGAACCTCTTCTGCGCTGTCTATCAGGAAGAGCTGTGCGGCTACATGGCCGGTTACGCTGCTGTTAAGCTCGGCTACACCAAGCTCGGCTTCCTCGGCGGCATGGCAGTTCCCGCGGTTGTCCGTTATGGCTATGGCTTCGTTCAGGGCGCAGACGCCGCCGCTGTCGAGCTCGGCCTGACCGACGTTTCTGTCAACTACGCATACGGCAACCAGTTCTTTGGCGACGCTGACATCACTGCCGCTATGGACACTTGGTATGGCGACGGCACTGAGGTCGTCTTTGCCTGCGGCGGCGGCATCTACACCTCCGCTGCTGAGGCTGCTGCAAAGGTCGGCGGCAAGGTCATCGGCGTTGACGTTGACCAGGCTGGCATCATCGACGGCGGCTACGGCGAGGGTATGACCGTTACCTCCGCTATGAAGGGTCTTGCACCCACCGTTAAGACTGAGCTTGCCGCTATCGTCAACGGCGAG
>CAUABY010000016.1 GCA_958427375.1 uncultured Eubacteriales bacterium | reverse complement strand
TGCGCAGCAAGAAAGAATTGATTGAAACATTTATCGCCGGTATCAACGATGTTTCCGATGTTATGATTGAATGGCGAAAGTATGTTGCGGAGGAAAAAGAGCGCCAGCTTGTCTCCATCATTCAAGAGGAGAGCCTCAAAGAAGCGGAAACACGCAAGTTCATTGAAATTGCGTTCCGTGATGGTGCAGTCAAAACCACCGGCACAGATATTGACAGACTGATGCCGCCTATGTCCCGCTTCGGCGGAGGCAGTCGTGCTGAGAAAAAGCAAGGCGTTATTGCAAAGCTGCTTGCTTTCTTCGAGCGTTTCTTTGGAATAGGATAACAGGCAGAAGAGGCCTCACTCAAGATTTTATCTTTTTGTATGGGCTTTACTCGCTGTCCGCACAAAGTGAAGCGGTCAAATATTAGGCTTTTAATCCCTAACAGCCCGCCCCCCAACAAAAAAGCAGCCACCTTTCGGTGACTGCTTTTTTATAATATTCAAAGCCTCGCAGAGTTCGTCGCCCACAGGCGGCGAACAAATTTCAATCGTTTTTGCGGCGACATGCGCGTCGCAAAAACTCTTCTCACGGAATGAGTGTCGAAATGTACGCCTTAGCGCGCATTGAGGCAACGAATGAAGTGCAAGCCTTCTCGTTTCAAAGTCATTCTGACTTTGAAACGAATCAAAGCTGCTTCTGAGCGTTGATTTTCACGCCGGGGCCCATGGTGCTGGCAGTGACGCAGGATCTGATGTACTGACCCTTTGCAGTGGCGGGCTTGGCCTTGATGATGGCGCCGATGAGGGCGGCATAGTTGGCGTACAGTTTCTCAGCGCCGAAGCTGACCTTGCCGATGGGGCAGTGGATGATGTTGGTCTTGTCCAGACGGTACTCGACCTTACCGGCCTTGGCCTCGTTGATAGCCTGAACGATGTTCGGGGTAACGGTGCCGGCCTTGGGAGAAGGCATCAAGCCCTTCGGTCCGAGCAGCTTACCGAGACGGCCGACAGTGCCCATCATGTCAGGGCTGGCGATAACGGTGTCGAACTCAAACCAGTTCTCCTTCTGAATCTTCTCAACATACTCCATGCCGCCGGCATAGTCCGCACCGGCTGCAAGAGCCTCTTCAACACGCTCCGGCTTGCAGAAGCACAGCACGCGAACGCTCCTGCCGGTGCCGTTGGGCAGGACGATAGCGCCGCGAACCTGCTGGTCAGCGTGACGGCCGTCAACACCGAGCTTTACGTGCAGCTCGACGGTCTCGTCAAATTTGGCCTTGCTTGCGCTGCAAACGAGGGTGAGTGCCTCCATGGGGTCATAGAGGGCCTGCTTATCGATGAGCTTGGAGCTCTCTTTATAATTTTTACTTCTGAACACTTTTTGTTTCCTCCTATAAATGTGGTTGAGTCGGATGGATAAATCCTCCCACGTTCAGCCGCAGTCAGCCCGCGGCCATAGGCGGCACGCGCCGCATGAGTTTAGGAGCTCGTCCGTCAGTCGCCGACGACGACGCCCATGGAGCGGCAGGTGCCGGCAACCATGCTCATAGCTGCCTCAATATCGGTGCAGTTGAGGTCGGGCATCTTCTGCTCTGCGATCTTGCGGAGGTCCTCTTTGCTGATGGTTGCGACCTTGTCTCTCTGAGGCACGCCGGAAGCGGTCTCAATGCCGCAGGCCTTCTTGATGAGCAGCGCGGCAGGAGGAGTCTTGGTGATAAAGGTAAAGCTGCGGTCGGAGTACACGGTGATGACGACAGGAATCATAAGGCCCATGTCGTTTTTGGTACGCTCGTTGAAGTCCTTGGTGAACTGACCGATGTTAACGCCGTACTGGCCCAGTGCGGGGCCGACGGGGGGTGCCGGAGTTGCCTTGCCGGCAGGAACCTGGAATCTAACGTATCCTACTACTTTCTGTGCCATTTAAAGCACCTCTTTCTTCAAATTAATCTTTGATAACTTCGACCTGATCGAGCTCCAAATCAACCGGAGTCTCTCGGCCGAACATGGAGACCACGACGCGCACGCGGTTTTTGTCAGGCTCAAGCTCGTCCACAATACCGGAGAAGCCGGCAAGCGGGCCGTCCGTGACCTTGACCTCCTCGCCGAGCTGATAGCCGACGACGACTTCCCTGCGCTCAACGCCCAAGTCGTAAATCTCCTGCTCCGTCAGCGGGATGGCCTTACCGTCCGACCCGACGAAGCCTGTCGCCCCGCGGACATTGTGGATAAGATGCCAGCTGTCGTCCGTCAAAATCATCTTGACAAGGACATAGCCGGGGAATACCTTGCGCTCGACCTGCTTTTCGCCGGCGTCGGTAATCTCGGTGACGGTCTCCATGGGGATGTTGACCTCTTTAATCAAATCCGTCATTCTGCGGTTTTCAGCTGCCTTCATAACCGCGGCAGCGACAGCGTTTTCATACCCGGAATAGGTATGAACCACATACCATTTCGCTTCTTCAGCCATGTCTTTAACCCGCCAATGTAAACAGCGCCCGGACGAGCATCTGAGCCAGCTCGTCAAAGCCCCATACTACCACAGCGGAAGCCAGCATCATGCCAAGAGATACAAGAACGTTCTTCGTAAGGACCTTGCGCGTCGGCCAGATAACCTTTTTCAGCTCGCTCTTCATATCGCGAAACCATTTGCCCACTCTCTTGAAGAAACCGGGCTTAGTATCGTCCTTCTTGACGGCGGTGACGGCTTTTGCAGGAGCAGAATTTTTTTTCTTCTTTTCTTCAGCCATTTTCACGCATCCTTTCAGACTTACTTGGTTTCAACGTGCTTGGTGTGCTTTCTGCAGAAGGGGCAATACTTGTTGCGCTCCAAACGGTCGCTGGTGTTCTTCTTGTTCTTGACCGTGTTGTAGTTTCTCTGCTTGCATTCTTCGCATCTAAGGGTGATTTTGATTCTTGCGTCTGCAGCCATTCTTTCGGCACCTCCTATTTTATTTACCCGGACACGCCGGGCATTGCCTCCCTGCTTTTTCGGCGCGGTCACGCCGGACTCTGAGGGCTTGCGCGCAAAAATGCGCACAAAAAGAAAACCTCTCGGTCGACAGGTAATACATAATATAACACAGTCCCCCGTCCGCGTCAACATCTTTTTGTCATAAAATCAAGGGTTTGAGGCGTTTTTCTATTGCGGGGAACCAGCTTTAGTGGTATAGTTCTTGCGGCATCACCGCTTTGGTGGTATAGTTTGAAAACAACACGCAATATATAAAGGTTTGTGCTGCCGGTATGCGGCAGAATGGAGATTTGTATGGACTACAAGGAAGCTCTGGAATATATAAATGGCACGCTGTGGTTTGGCTCGAAGCCGGGGCTTGAGCGCGTGGGTGAACTCCTGCGCCGTCTGGGCGGGCCGCAGAAACGGCTCAAATTCGTACACGTCGCCGGCACGAACGGCAAGGGCAGTACCTCGGCCATGCTCGCCTCGGTGCTCAGGGCTGCGGGTTATAAGACGGGGCTTTTCACCTCGCCCTACCTCGCGCGCTTTAATGAACGCATGCAGATAAACGGCCGCGAGATTGAAAACGACGCGCTTGCGGAGATTGTCAGCCGCGTGCGCCCGGCGGCGGAGGCCATGGACGAGCACCCCACGGAATTTGAGCTGATGACGGCGGCGGCGCTTTTATGGTACGCCGAGAGCGGCTGTGATATAGTGGTGCTGGAGGTCGGGCTCGGCGGGCGCTTTGACGCGACTAACATCATCGAAGCACCGGAAGCCGCTCTCATAATGAACATCGGTCTTGACCACACGCGCGTGCTCGGTGACACGCTGGAAAAGATAGCCTTTGAAAAGGCGGGCATCATCAAGCCCGGCTGTGACGTGGTGCTGTATGAGCAGAGCGCGGGCGTGACCGAGGTCGTGCGCAAACAGTGTGAGGCGCGCGGCGCGCGGCTGCACATCGCGGATTTTGGTGCGATAAGGAGCGAGTTTGACAGCCTTGAGGGTCAGGTTTTCAGCTACAAGGGTGAAAATTACGCTATCCCGCTCTTGGGTGCGCATCAGCTAAAAAACGCGGCGGTGGTGCTGGAGGCGGTGGATGTCCTGCGCGCGCGCGGCTGGAAGCTGGAGCAGAGCGACGTGGAGCACGGGCTTTACGCTGTGAGCTGGCCGGCGCGCTTTGAGATTGTCTCGGACGAGCCATATGTCGTCGTCGACGGCGGGCACAACCCGCAGTGCGCGCAGACGGTGGCGGAAAATCTGAAGCACTACTTCCCCGCCAGTCACCGTGTGCTGCTCATCGGCGTGCTGGCGGACAAGAACTACATGGAGCTGACGGAAATTTTAAACGAGGCGGCGGACGAGTACGTGTGCGTAACACCGGACTGTGAGCGCGCGCTGCCCGCCGAGGAGCTTGCCACGTGCCTTGCGCGCTTCGGCAAGCCCGTGCAGACGGCACCCAGCATCCGCGACGGCGTGAGCGCCGCGCTGGACGCGGCCGGGAGCACCGGCATGATGTGCGCGGTCGGCTCGCTGTACATCGACGGCGAGGTGCGCGCCTGCTTCAATCTGCGCTGAGGAGGCTTGTGAAATAATGCGAATCATGGCTATAGATTACGGCGACGCGAGAATAGGCCTTGCGGTGTCCGACCCGACCGGTTTTATCTGCGGCGAGGCGTGGACGATGGAGGAGTGGAACTTCGAGCGCGCGGCACAGCGCATCTGCGGCGAGGCGGAAAATCGCGGCGTTGAGCGCCTTGTGCTCGGCCTGCCGCGCAACATGGACGGCACGGAGGGTGCGCGCGCGGAGAAGAGCCGGGCGCTTGCCGCGCTTTTAGAGGAGCTGTCCGGCATCCCGGTCACGCTCTGGGATGAGCGCCGCTCCAGCATCGAGGCGCACGCGATTCTCCACGCGAGCGGCAAGCGCGAGCGCGCGCACCGCAAAACCGTGGACGCCGTTGCCGCAAGCCTCATCCTTGAGGGCTATCTCGGCAGCCTGCGGTGAAGAAAAAAGGAGCGGAACATGGCTGACATAAAACTTTTCAACATAAAAGGCGCGGTGCGCGAGCTGCCCTCCACACAGGCGACGCTGGAAAAGGATTTGCAGAATCTACTTGAGAACAACATGTACACCTTCTTCGGCGTGACCTTTCTCAAGTCGGAGTATCGCATAACCAACGGCCGCATGGACAGCATTGGCATTGATGAAAATAACTGCCCCGTCATCTTTGAATACAAGCGCAGTGTGAACGAGAACGTCATCAATCAGGGGCTTTTCTATCTTGACTGGCTGCTTGACCACAAAGCTGATTTCAAACTGCTTGTTATGGAGGTGCTCGGACAGGAAAAGGCGGAGCTCATCGACTGGAGCATGCCCTGCGTCATCTGCGTCGCAAACGACTTTACCAAGTTTGACGTACACGCGGTCAATCAGATGCAGCGCAACATCAAGCTCGTGCGTTATCGCAAATTTGGCAGCGACCTCATCGCCTTTGAACATATTAACGCGCCGCAGGTGCAGCCGATTCTGGACGAGCCCGCCGTACACGCGGGCAAGAAGAACGCCCCCAAGGACAAGACCTTCAAGCAGTACTTTGCTGACGCGGGCGAGAAAAATCAGAACCTCTATTACACGATACGCGAGTTCATCCTCTCGCTGGGCGACGATATCTCCGAAAACCAGCTCAAGCTGTACGTCGCTTTCAAGAAAGCTAAAAATTTTGCCTGCGTCGAGGTCTATCAAAATTATCTGCAAATGCATCTCAAGCTCAGCCCTGACACTGTGGAGCTTGTCCCCGGCTTTGTTGAGGATGTCCGCGCAAAAGGGCATTGGGGCACGGGCGACTTGCGCGTGATACTCCGCTCTACCGAGGATTTTGAAAAGGCACAAAAGCTCATCGAGCGCGCATACAGCGAAAATTAGCGGCAGGTTTTCCTGCTAAGCCTCTGTTTCTTCTATTATAACTATAACATATTGCACTCTCACGTTTCTATTTTCCGTGGGAGTGCTTTTCTATTAAAATCCATGCCTCCCATAAAATTCCGCACGCCGCGCCGCATGATGCCGGATTGCGCGGTTTTCGTTTATAACTCGTGCTGAAATTGTGCATAAAATGGGATTATTTTGCCACAATGATATAATTAACCTCCTTTATTTTTTCCCGAAGCGCGCATATTAATTACGCGGAAATTTTCTTTCGACGGGAGGGAGACAATTATGAAAAAAGCTATAGTTTCAGCTTTGCTGAGCCTTTCGCTGTGCGCGGCGCTGTCCGTGCCGGCTTGGGCGCAGGAGCTTGTAGTGGGCGGGCAGGCTGTCGGCATACAGGCCGGAACTCAGGGTGTGCTCGTGGCCGGGCTGACGCAGGTTGAGACCCCCGGCGGCTCTATCTGCCCGGCTGAGAGCGCGGGGCTTAAAAAGGGCGATATAATCACCGCGATAAACGGCGCGTCGGTCACAAAGGCCGCCGAGCTCATCGCGGAGGTCAGCGGGCTTGACGGCAGGCCCGTCAAGCTCACGGTGCAGCGCGACAAACGCACGCTCAGCGTCACGGTGCAGCCGGTTGAGTCCGCCGAGGGTCAGTGGATGATGGGCATGTGGCTTCGCGACGGTGTAAGCGGCATCGGCACCGTGACCTTCTGCGACCCGGATACCGGCGTGTTCGGCGCGCTGGGGCACAGCATATCCGACGCGGACACCGGCCTTGCCATGCCGCTCGGCGAGGGCAGCATCACGGACGCGGAGATTGTCAGCATCACCAGGGGCGAGTGCGGCACGCCGGGCGAATTAAACGGCTGTGCTGACGTAACGCACGTACTCGGCAGCATTGACGGCAACAGCGCCCACGGCATCTTCGGCCACGCCTACAGCCTGCTCGGCTCGCGCAGGTTAGAGACGGGCAAACTTACAACCGGTCCCGCAACTATCGTATCCACCATTGCGGGCCGACAGCCTCAGGAGTACAAGATTGAGGTCAACCGTATCTATCACGACGCCGAGGGCGAGCATGCGCTCTTGACCGTGACCGACCCTGAGCTCTGCGCCAAAACGGGCGGCATTGTGCAGGGCATGTCCGGCAGCCCCATACTGCAAAACGGCAAATTGGTGGGCGCCGTGACCCATGTTTTCGTCAACGACCCCACCAAGGGTTACGGCGTGAGCATACAGGATATGCTCTGTGACGCCGGTCTGAGCGCCGACAACGCGGCGTGATTTTTCTCCGCTGTCCTCCGGGACAGCGGACTTTTTGTTTGTCAAAAAGCGCAATCTGTCGGCGCCTCTCTTGCGAGGCCGTGCCCGCAGGCATGTTTCGGAGCGCAGCCCTGTTGTGCCGTTTCTACATAACGGCTCCTTCACCAGCTGGACGTCTGTGCAGTGCCTTTGCTCCTGAAAATCTTAAATCAAGCATTGACATTCATCTATATGTATGTTATCATCTACACATAGACTATTATCAATGTGAGGTGCTGTAACAATGGAAGAAGAAAGAGCGGCGCTGATATGCAAGGCGCTGGCGGACGCGAACCGGCTGAGAATCGTAAAGCTGCTGTCGCAGGGCGAGAGATGCGCCTGCAAGCTGCTGGAGGCCTTTGACATCACACAGCCGACGCTGTCGCACCACATGAAAATCCTCTGCGCCTGCGGGCTTGTCAATTTGCGCAAGGAGGGCAAATGGGCGCACTATTCATTAAACTGTGAGACCCTGTGCCAGTTCTGCGATTTTCTCTCCTCGTTTAACTGCGCCGGGGAGGAGGGCTGCTGCCAATGATTTGGGAGTTCATACAAAACCAGATTTTGGGCATGCGCTGGCTCAACGAGCTTGTGGGGCAGCTGCTCGCCTCCTGTGGGATTGACACCGCGGGCAAGCTTGGCGGCAGTCTGCGGTTTTTTCTGTACGATACGCTTAAAATCACGCTTTTGCTCTGCGCGCTCATTTTCACCATAAGCTATATTCAAAGCTACTTCCCGCCTGAGCGCAGCAAGCGCATTCTGGGGCGCTTTCACGGCCTCGGCGCGAACACGGCGGCGGCGCTTCTGGGCACGGTTACGCCCTTTTGCTCCTGCTCGTCCATCCCGCTCTTCATCGGCTTTACAAGCGCGGGGCTGCCCACGGGTGTGACCTTTTCCTTTCTCATCTCCTCGCCGATGGTGGATTTGGGCAGCTTTCTGCTGCTGACCGGTGTTTTCAGCGGGAAAATTGCCGCGGCCTATGTGCTGCTCGGCCTCGTGATTGCCGTGCTCGGCGGCACGCTCATTGAGAAATTGCACATGGAGCGCTATGTTGAGGACTTCATCCGCAATGCCGCCTCGGCAGACCTCGACCTGCCCACGCTCACTCAGAGAGACCGCCTGCGCTACGCCGCGGAGCAGATGTGCGCCACTTTGAAAAAGGTCTTTCCCTACATCCTGCTCGGTGTCGGTATCGGCGCTGTGATTCACAACTGGATACCTGAGGCTTGGGTGGAGACGGTGCTCGGCAGCAGGAATCCCCTCGGCGTGCTGCTGGCGGTGCTCGTCGGCGTGCCCATGTACGCGGACATTTTCGGCACCATCCCGGTGGCGGAGGCGCTTTTGGGCAAGGGCGCGCTCTTGGGCACGGTGCTCTCGTTTATGATGGCCGTGACAACGCTCTCACTCCCCTCGCTGATAATGCTGAGAAAGGCCGTGAAGCCCAGGCTTTTGGCGCTTTTCATCGGCATCTGCACACTGGGCATCATCCTTGTGGGCTATTTTTTCAACGCGTTTTATTATTTATTTATATAGGAGGCAGATAAAATGGGACTTTTCTCAAAGAAAAAAGACAGCGCCGCGCAGACGGCGCCCGCGATGCAGGACGCGCCCATCAAGGTTTTGGGCGGCGGCTGTGCAAAATGCCATGAGCTTGAGGCCAACACAAAGGCGGCTCTCAGCGCGCTCGGTATGACGGACGGCGTACAGCTTATAACGGACTTTTCCGTGATAGCAGGCTATGGTGTGATGTCCACTCCCGCGCTCGTGCTCGACGGCAAGGTCGTCAGCAGCGGCAAGGTGCTAAAGCCTGAGGAGATAAAAGAGCTCCTGCGGAGCAGATAAGTCTTGCGCCGGCAGCCGAAAATATACACAAAACCGCAGACCTGCGTTCGGGTCTGCGGTTTTTATAGCTATTATATAGTTTTCAGCTCTGCGCCGCCGGGCGTGAAAGCGCTCAATTTACAGCTGACAGGCCGCCACCGTCGCGCGTCAGCCGTTTTTCTTCCACAGAGATGGGCTGGCGAGGATGAGGACGGGGTAGATTTCAAGCCGGCCGAGCAGCATGACTATGGTCAGCACAATTTCGGAGAACTTGGAGAAGATGGCAAAGTTCCCCTTGGGGCCGACGAGCGCAAGGCCGGGGCCGATGTTCGACATGCACGAGAGCGCGGCGGTGAAGTTGGTGGTGAAGTCATAGCCGTCAACAGAAATCAGAAGCCCCGCGGCAATGATGATGAACAGGTACACGAAGAAAAAGCCGTAGACCGCGTGGGTTGTGCTCTCGTCGACGCGCTTGCCGTCCATCTGTACGCGGCGCACCGCGCGCGGGTGCATGAGCCGCACGATGTCCGCGCGCGCGGTTTTCAGCAGCAGCAGCACGCGGCTGAGCTTTAATCCGCCGCCGGTGCTGCCCGCACAGCCGCCGATAAACATCAAAATCACGATTATATGCTTCGTGTACTGCGGCCAGAGTGTGAAATCCTCCGTGCCGAAGCCGGCGGTGCTGACGATAGTCATGGTGTTGAAAAAGGCATGGCGCAGAGCCGTGCTGATTCCGCCGTACATCCTGCATATGCCAAGCGCGATAGCAGCGGTCGAGACGGCGATAATGCCGAGATAGCAGTGCAGCTCCTCACTCTTGAGCGCCTCGCGCACATGGCCGATGAGGCAGAGGTAGAAAAGGTTGAAGTTCATGCCGAAGAGGACAAGGAAGCAGGCAATGACCATCTCGATATACGCGCTGTCAAAGGCCGCGATGCTGGCCGCGCGCGTGGAGAAGCCGCCGGTGCCCGCCGTTGCGAACGCGTGCAAAAGCGCATCGTAAAAGCTCATGCCGCCGAGCATGAGAAGCACCGTTTCACTGACGGTGAGCACGGCATATATTACATAGAGTATACGCGCGGTCTTTCTCGCGCGCGGCACAAGCTTGCCGACCGTGGGGCCGGGTATCTCCGCGCGCATGATGTGCATGGAGTACTCATCACCCATCGGCACCACGGCGAGGATGAACACCAGCACGCCCATACCGCCTATCCAGTGCGTAAACGAGCGCCAGAACAGCCCGCCGCGCGAGAGCGCCTCAACATCCGGCAGGATGGACGCACCCGTCGTCGTGAGGCCGGAGACAGTCTCAAAAAGCGCGTCTATATAATTGGGGATATCCCCGCTGATTACAAATGGTATAGCGCCGAAGAGCCCTAACAGCAGCCACGAGAGGCCGACGGTGGCAAAGCCGTCACGCGCGGTGAGCGCACTGCTGCGCGGCTTGAAGAGCGAGAGCACAAAGCCCGCCGCCGCCGTGGCCGCGATGGTAACGGCAAAATTTATAACGCTCTCCCCGTACACAAGCCCCGCGATAAGCGGCAGCACCAGCAGCACGGCGGATATATACAGCACCTTTGACAGCAGGCGCGCAATCATTCTGCCGTTCATGCCCTGCCCTCAAGTATGTCGTCAAGCGTCTTGACCTGCCCCGCCGTGGCCACGATGATGGCGTGGTCGCCGGGGAGAATCTGCGTGCTGCCGTCGGGTATGATGCTCTTCGTGCCGCGGATGACGGCGCAGATGAGCACGCCGCGCTTGAGCCTGAGCTCGCGCAGGGTCTGGCGCACACAGGCGGAATTGCCGCCGACAGTGAATTCAAGCGCCTCAATCTTGCCGTCGGCCATCTTGTAAAGCGTCTCCATGCTGCTGCCGAGAGAGTTGGTGAGTGCGCGGACATAGCGCGTGATATGCTGTGCGGTGAGGTCCTTGGGGGAGACAATGCAGTCAAGCCCGGAGGCCTCAAGGATATCCGTGAAGTGCTCACGGTTGACCTTGGTGACAATGGTGCCGACCTGGCAGCGGCGCGCGTACATGGAGGTGACGATATTGTCGCCGTCCTCACCCGTGAGCGAGACAAACGCGTCACAGGACTGCAAGCCCTCCTCCTGCAAAACGTCGTTTCGCGTGCCGTCGCCGCAGATTATGCTTGCCTCCGGCACAAGGTCACAAAGCATGTCACAGCGCGCCCGGTCGCGCTCAATTACGGTGACGTGCAGCCCCGCGTCAAGCAAAAGCTGTGTCAGATACACCGCAATGCGCCCGCCGCCCATAATGAGCACCGTGCGCACGGGCTTTTTATACCTGCCCACCTCAGTGAAAAACTTGCGCAGCTCGCGCGAGGAGCCGGTTATGCTCAGCTTATCGCCGCCGCGCAGCTCAAAGTCGCCGTTGGGGATATAGGCCTCGCCGTCGCGCTCGACAACGCTGATGAGCACCGCCGCCTTCACATGCTCGTGCAGGCGCTTGAGCGCGATGCCGTCAAGTGACTCGCCGGGCAGCACACGGTGGTCGACAATCTCCACACTGCCCTTGGAGAACACGTCCACGCGCGCCGCGCTCGGAAAGCGCAGGATGCGGGAGATCTCCTTGGCGCACTCGTACTCCGGGTTTATTATCATCGACAGTCCCATCGTGTCACGCAGAAATTCCGTCTGCCGGATATACTCCGGGTCGCGGATGCGCGCAATGACGTGCTGTGTGCCGAGCTTGCGCGCGGCGATGCCGCAGACCATGTTGACCTCGTCCGTGCGTGTGGCGGCGACAATGAGGTCAGCCTCGGCCGCGCCCGCGTCGGCGAGCGATTCCGGGCTTGTGGCGCTGCCCTGAACGCAGATTACGTCCAGCGCGTTTGAGACCTGGGTTATCACGCTGGGGTTGCTGTCGATAACCGTGACGTCGTGCCCCTCGTATGAGAGCGACTGCGCCACGGCAAAGCCGCTTTTTCCGGCTCCTGCTACTATAACTTTCATTTTTCTTCTCCCGCAAACAGGGTAAAAATTCCGAGTGATATAAGTTCTGCAAATTTTATAATAACATATCCGCGCGAATATGTACAGAGTCTTGAATAGTGCAGAGCGCTTATGATATAATATTTTTACCGTTTTTGGGCGCATTGTACCATTAAACGGCACAACATATTATGAAGAGGCGCGCACAGATGTTTGAAGGTTTTACCCCCAGGACCGGGGAATTCCTCTGGGACTTGAGCTTTAATAATGAACGCACATGGTTTTTAGCGCATAAGGACGAGTTTGAGCGGCTGCTCAACAGCCCGTTCAAGGCGCTCGCGGCGGACGTTTTCGCCGAGATGAACGCGCGCTTTCCCGCGCAGGACTGGCGATTGCACGTCTCGCGCATCTACCGCGACGCACGGCGGCTGCACGGGCGCGGCCCGTACAAGGACCACCTGTGGTTCTCCTTCAAAGGCGCGGATATTCGCTCCCCGGAGGGCGGCGGGATTATGGACGGGCCGACCTTCTGGTTTGAGATTGGCCCCGCCGACTACAGCTGCGGCATGGGCTTCTACTCCGCCACGCCCGCGCAGATGGCGGTTTTCCGCCGCCTGATTGACGCAAACCCCGCCCGCTTCCAGCGCATAGTCACAGACCCCGCGCTTTCGCCCTTCGCCCTGACCGGCGCGGAGTACAAGCGCCCCAAGGCCATGCGCGAAGGGGTCATCGGCCGCTGGTATAACCGCAGAAACGTGGGGCTGGAGCTCTCGCGCGATTATGACGAGCTGTTATACTCGCCGGAGCTTGTCGGCGCGCTTGTGGATAATTACGCCCGGCTCCTGCCCATCTACGGCTTTTTCGCCGAGGTGTACCAGACCGCCGCGCACGAGGAGCAGAGGTGAGGCCATGGATGCAAAGGTTTCTGTAATAATTCCCGCCTACAACGCGGCCCGTGAGATTGCCCGCGCGGTCAAAAGCGTGCTTGGGCAGACCCATCGCGCGCTTGAGCTCATCGTTGTGGATGACGGCTCGAAGGACGATACCGCCGCCGTGCTCGCGGAGCTGTCGCGCGGGGAGCCGCACATGCGCTATATAAGCATACAAAACTCCGGCCCCGCCGCGGCGCGAAACCGCGGCCTTGAGGCCATCAGCTCAGACGCGGACTTTGTGATGTTCGCCGACGCGGACGACTATTTAGCGCCCGACGCTATAGAGTACGCCCTCGCCGCGGCGGACGCACAGCAGGCAGAGCTCGTGCTCATGGGCTTCACGATAGAAAACCCGGACGGCAGCCGCCGTGACTACTTCGAGCCGCGGGCCGTTTATGACAGCTCCACCATCGGTGACGCTCTGCCCCGGCTCTACAGGGCCAACATGCTCAATCAGGTCTGGGCGAAGCTCTTCAGCGCCCGGCTCATCCGTGACGGCGCGCTTCGCTTTCAGGACTACCGCTGGGGCGAGGACAGGCTCTTCATCTTCGACTGTCTTGAGCGCGCGGCAAAAGTGGCCGTGCTGCCGGAGTGCAAATATTTCTATGTCTTGCACGAGGGGGAGAGCCTCATCTCCCGCTTTTATGAGCATAAGCTTGCCGCCTGCTGCCTTGCCGACAGCCGCATGCAGCAGCTCTGCCGCAGATTCCGCACAACCGACGATTCCAGCTGCCGCTACATGTTTGTCAAGAGCATCTTCTCCTGCATGACCAACATGTTCTCGCCGAGCTGCCCGCTCGACTACCGGGGCAAGCGCGCGTATGTGTGCGACATTTTGCAAAATGAGCAGGTGCAGCAGCGAAGCCGCGCTGTTTTCGGCGGCAGGGCCGTGCAGCTCATGTGTGCGGTGATGCACACGCGCTGTGTGTGGCTCAATATGCTGATGTTCCGCGCCGTCGCCTTCACCGGGCGGCACGCGCCCGCGCTTTTCATGCGCCTCAAGCACCGCAAGTGAGGCCGTAAGCGGGCGCCGGGTGCGCATCACCCCGGCCTTTCAACGAAGCGGGAAAGACAGCATCGGCAGACAAGGACACACAGGGTTTTGCCGGGCACCTGTCAGCGATGAATTTATGAGCGATTTTTTCTTTCTGAGATGCATATGGGCTGCCGCCCATCAAAGCGAAAAGAGCAGAAAGCGTCTTAAAGACGCGCTGTCGGGCGTGTGTGCTCTTGTCTGCCGGTGCTAACAGAAATATATGAAAAGGAGAAACAGGTATGAAATACGATTTTACAAGCGTCCTTGACCGGCGCGGCCGCGATTCCCTCGCCTTTGACAAGGTGCCCTTTGACGGCGTGCGTCCCGACGCGGGCTTTGAGCCCATCCCCATGTGGATAGCGGACATGAGCTTCCCCTGCGCGCCCGTGGTGCTCGACGCTATAGCTAAGCGCATGGAGATGCCGAACTTCGGCTATTTCAGCCTGCCGCCGGAGTATTTTGAGAGTATAATCGGCTGGCAGAAGCGCAGAAATGGCGTTGAAAATCTCCTGCCGGAGCACATAGGCTATGAAAACGGTGTGCTCGGCGGCGTCAGCTCTGCTCTGCAGGCGCTCACCGCGCCCGGCGAGCCGGTGCTTGTCCACTCCCCGACCTATGTCGGCTTCACCCACACGCTCAACGACACCGGACGTCCCATCATCCACAGCGAGCTCAAGCGCGACGAGCAGGGCATCTGGCGCATGGACTATGAGGACATGGACACAAAGCTCAAGGCACACAACATCCACTTTGCCATCTTCTGCTCCCCGCACAATCCCACCGGCCGCGTGTGGGAGCGCTGGGAGATTGAAAAGGCCATGGAGGTATACGCCGCGAACGACTGTGTCGTCATCTCTGACGAGATTTGGTCGGACATCATCATGCCCGGCTGCAAGCACATCCCCACGCAGTCCGTCTCGGCGGACGCGCGCGAGAGGGTCATCGCCTTTTACGCCCCCAGTAAGACTTTCTCCCTCGCAGGACTGGTCGGTTCCTACCATATAATATATAATAACTATCTCAGAAACCGCGTTGTGCGGCAGAGCACGCTCACACACTACAATGATGTGAACGTCCTCTCCATGCGTGCGCTCATTGGCGCATTCAGCCCGGAGGGCGAGGAATGGGCTGACGAGATGCTGCAGGTCATCGACAGAAATCTCTCATATGCCTGCGATTTTATAAAGGACAACTTCCCCGGTGTGCGGGTGATGCGTCCGCAGGGCACATATATGCTCTTCCTTGACTGCGCGGAGTTTCTGCGCGGCAAGGGCATAAGCATAACCGAGCTCCAGCACCGCGGTGTGCGCTGCGGAGTTATCTGGCAAAACGGCGAGGATTTCATCTATCCCGACACGATTCGCATGAATCTCGCTCTGCCCAAGTCTAAGCTCGTCGAGGCCTTCGACCGGCTCAAGAAGTACGTTTTCATTTAAGCGGGTATTTAATATATGCGCAAAACCAAGAGGGAAGCGGAAAGCTTCCCTTTTTCACGGCTTGCTCTTGCATACATAGCGCGCGGATGTTAAAATGTGCTCTCCACGCAAAAAACATTTTCACGAGGTCAGCTAATGAACCGTAAATCTATTAATCTCATATATTGCGCCGTGCAGGGCTTTTTCTGGATGGGTCTGGGCATCTGCATAAATTTTGCCGCGGTGTTTTTGCAGTACTGCGGCTTTTCAAACTCCGAGCTCGGCCTTATCATGGCGCTGGGCAACGTGGCGAGCATTCTCATCTCCGCCCTCACCGCGACTATTGTCGACAGCTTCTCGCGCCGGGCGCTCGCGCGCTGCATCTGGGTGCTGTACGCGCTTCAGGCGCTCTGCCTCGGCGTGTGCGCGCTCTTCCCCGGCCGCACGCTGCTAATCGCCGTAGTCTACTGTATTTATATGGGCTGTGTGCTCTCCATAAACCCGCTCAATACCGAGATTTGCGCGCGGCTCAGCGTCGTATTTGGCGATATAAATTACGGCGTGGCACGCGGCATGGGCTCCGTGGCCTTTGCACTGATGGCGGCGGTCATGGGTGTGCTGATGAACTCCATCGGAGCCTCCACCCTGCCGATTGCGGGGCTTGTGTTCGCGCTGGCTCAGGCCGTACTGCTGGCTGTAGTCTCGCCCTGGCTTTCAAAGGCGGCGCTGCCCGGCAGGGCGGCGGAAACCGGCGCGCTCGCGGACGCGGGAGCAGGTGTGGGCAGGGAAACGGAAAGCGGCGGGGAACAGGCCTCCGGTTTTCTCGCGTTCATGCGGGAAAACAAGCGCTTCTGCGTGCTGATGTTGGGTGTTTCGGCGCTTTTCCTGTCCAATAATCTCTCCAATAATTTTCTCATAAACGTTGTGCGCAATGTCGGCGGAGACGAGGCCGCGCTCGGCGGCATCACGGCGTTCATGGCGATTACGGAGGTCCCGGTCATGTTTTTGTATGACAGAATCACCCGCCGCGTCAGCTGTCCTGCAACCATGCGCATCGCGGCGGCCTTCTTCGTGATGAAGGGCGTGGCTATTTTGTGCAGCGGCAGCGTAGGCGCGCTCTATGCCGCGCACAGCTTTCAGGCGCTGTCCTTTGCCATGGTCATCCCCGCGATGGTGCGCTATGTCAATCTCTATATTGCGCCCAAGGACTCGGCCAAGGGTCAGTCGCTCAGCTTTGCCACGACCTCGCTCGGCTCCATCTTCGCAAGCTCACTCGGCGGGCCGCTGTATGACGGCTTCGGTGTGAGCGCGGCGCTCACCGCGGCGGTCTTCGCCGCCGCCCTCGGCGCCGTCGTGTGCTTTGTTTTTGCCAGGCCGCGCGGTCATGTGTAAATCTAAGCGGATAAAACACTTTCCAAAAAGGCAGCAGAGTGCCTGGAGCTCTGCTCACAGCATGGCATATCGGAAGCCTCATTGGAGCTCGGCGCTCTCTATTATACCGGAAATGCGGCACTGGAAAGCGCACACGGCAGGCAGGGGTGTACCCTGCCTGCCGCTGTCAGCTTGTCAAAAAAGTCTGAAATAGACTTTTTTGACCGCTTCATCCGCCGAGCATTTTGATGGTATCAAAATGCAGCT
>CAUABY010000015.1 GCA_958427375.1 uncultured Eubacteriales bacterium | reverse complement strand
TCTAATCCGATTATGTCTTTTATCCGCTCAAAGAAGCTGGCCACAGAGGTGACGACCTTTTTCACGGTCTGCACAAAGCCGACGACCTGAGTTTTCGCGTTTGAAACCTTGTTGAGAGTGTTCTGCACCTCTTCCACGCGGCTTTTAAGCTGGTCGCTGTCCAGTCCCTCAAGTGAGCGGCAGAGCGAGATGAGCTGATTTATCTGGGTATTCGTCAGCGTGACATTGTAGCGCCCGGCAATTTCAATTATCTGACTGCGTATCTCATCGTCTGTCATGTTCTTCGTCTCGTCAAGCATGAGCTTGAGGTCGCCGACAATGGAGGTGGAGTCCATGCTGCCTATCTCCTGCGCGAGAGAGCCGGTGATGGTAAGTTCCTGTGTGCTGACGAGCTTTGCGATATCATCCAGCTTATGGCCGGTCATATCCTCATAGGCCTTGTAGATGCCAGTGAGCGCCGCGGTGCCGCTGACCTCAAAGGGTGCGGCCACGATTATGCGCGCGTCCGTAATCCCCGCCGTGGCAAGCGCGCTTATATACATCTCCGGCGTACACCAGGTGATATTGCTCGTGGTGACGTTCATACCCGCGCCATCGCCGAGCAGCTCAACATACACGCAGGAGATTGAACGCGTGCCGATTATGGCGGAGTCCACATAGCCCTCAAGATACTGCCGCTCCTCTGCGTTCGTCATCATGAGCTGAGTGACACTCCCCTGCTGCACACCAAAGGTGGCGTAAACCTGCGATACCTGCTCAGGTGTGAGATCCGCGCCGATGACCGCGCGGCTTTGCGCATTGTCCGCGAAGGCGGTGCAGCCTAAGGCAAGGACTATTGTAAATGCTAAAACAAGCGAAATTATTTTTTTCATATTTGGTTTTCCTTTCTTAGGGATAGATATATGACGCTGAAAAAAGCGTTTTGTTCCTTTTTTGTATGATAGTATAAATTAGCACATTTGATGAAATATGTAAACCACTTTGCGGCTAATTTTTCATTTCTTCTTGACGCGAAAAGTCGCCGCGGTTATACTATAAGAGATTTCAGCACCGTGTACCGCGCGGTGCCGACCACGGCGAAAACATTTCTAAAGGAGTATAATCTGATGAGAGTTATAGTTGCTGAAAATTACGAGCAGGAGTGCAGGCTCGCTGCCGACATTATTGAAAAATTAGTCCGCGAAAAGCCCGACTGCTGCCTCGGCCTCGCCACCGGCTCCAGCCCTGTGGGCATGTATAAGGAGCTCGCGCGCCGCTGTGCCGATGAGGGGCTTGATTTTTCGCGCGTGTCCAGTGTAAACCTCGACGAGTACGCCGGGCTTGAGCCGACACACCCGCAGAGCTACAGATACTTCATGGACACCAACCTCTTCGACCACATTAATATTGACAAGAAGAACACCTATGTTGCCAAGGGCGTGGGCGACGCGGATGCGAACATAGCGGAGTTCCGCGCAAAATTAGCTGAGAGCGACGTGGATTTGCAGGTTCTCGGAGTCGGGCCGGACGGCCATCTCGGCTTCAACGAGCCGGGCGACACGCTGTGGGATATGGCGCATAAAGAAGTTCTTGACGAGAGCACCATTGACGCAAACGCCCGCTTCTTCGACACGCGTGACGATGTGCCCCGCTTTGCCTTCACCATGGGCATGGGTGACATTATGCGCGCGAAAAAGCTGCTGCTCATAATCTCCGGCAATAAGCAGGACGCCGCCCGCCAGCTTCTCATGGACGAGAAGGTCAGCACCAAGTGCCCCGCAACCTTTATGAAGCTGCACCGCGACGCGGTCGTTTTCATTGAGAAGAAGCTCGCCGACGAGATAGGCTACATGGGATAAGGCAAAGTACGTCTGAAATATACCGATGAACGTTTTAGCCCCCATTGCATAGCTATGCAATGGGGGCATGTTTTATGTTTTAGTTCATATATTATGTTAACTGAAATATGTATATTAAATTATGTTTAATATATTCTGCAAACTAAGTTATGTATGCTATATTATGTCTTTTATATTACGTATATTAAATTACGTCAATAATATTACGTAATGCAAATTATGTCATATATATTATGCGGATGTTGAGCTTTGTCAGTTGAAGCGCCTGGCGTAGCCACAGCGGCGGCAGAGCGGTTCTATTGCCTGACGTTTAGAAAAACCGTCATATATGGCGCGCGCTTTTTTGGTTGACAAAATTTCTTCCATACTGCTTTCAAAGAGGTTGCCAAGGGGGATATCTCCCTCGTGGTCAAGGCAGCAGGGTACAACAGTACCGTCGCAGTGTACGCCTATCTGGTCGCGCAGGCCATAGCAGAAAAGCCGCACTCCCCCGTCGGGCGCGGCCATATCCGGCCAGTCAAATTTTTCGCCCGGCTCAAGCCAGACCTTGCCTGCAAGGGCAAGACCGCGGCAGCTTTCACGCCAAGGCTTTGGGAAATGCGCCTCCAGGATGCGCTCAATATCCGTGTTCAGCTCGTCAAGCCCGTTTTTATTCCACAAGCGCAGTACGCACAGCTTCCCGCTCTCCCCCGCGCTTTTGGCAAAGGCGGCGCATTGGTTTACATAATTTGCGAGCTTGCCATGCTGATTCGCCTCGAAGGACTGAAGGGAGATATTCACTTTATGCACAGCCGGGGAGCTGAGGATGATATCCGCGCGCTCGCGGAGCAGAGTGCCGTTTGTGGTTATGATAACGCGAAAGCCGCGCTCCGCGGCTGTGCTCAAAAGCCGCTCAAGTTCCGGGTGCAGCAGCGGCTCACCCATCAGATGCAGGTAGAGATAATCAGTATAGGGGCGCAGTTTCCCACTGAGCACGGCAAATTCCTCCGCCGACATGAAGCGCTTTTCACGGCGCGTCCCCGGACAGAAAGCACAGTTGAGATTGCAGACATTCGTTATTTCAAGATAGGCTTTTTTGAAGCGCATAGTTCTTCTCCTACTTAGTATAATTAAGCAGATATAATAAAACGGCCTGATGCTTGGTATCAGGCCGTAATTATCTTACTTTTGCTGTGCTGCTTTAGAATAGACCCGGCATCTTCGGCAGGCCGCCGTTGAGCTTGGCCATGGACTGGCCGGTCTTTTCGTCCGAGAGCTTGAGTGCGCCATTGACCGCGGCAACGATAAGGTCCTGAAGCATCTCAACATCATCGGGGTCGACGACCTCAGGCTTGATTTCAATGGATTTAAGCTCGCGTGTGCCGAGGATGGTGGCCTTTACAGCACCGCCGCCCGCGGTGAACTCAAACTCGCTCGACTCAATCTCCTGCTGCATCTTCATAATTTCCTGCTGCATCTTCTGAGCCTGACGCATCATATTCATCTGATTGCCGCCGGAATAACCGCCGCGGAATCCGCCTTTTGCCATTTTGTTTTCCTCCGTATTTTTATATTTTTTACTATATTATTGACTTATTTTATGGGCTTGCGCCTCATATAAACCTGACTTCCTTGAACTGTTTAAGCTCATCCACACTGCGCCTTTTCGCCTCGTCCTGCTTAAGCTCGCTCAGGATTACGCGCACCTCGCGCCCGGCGACCGCCCCCGCCGCTCTGCCTATGGTTCCAAGTACTTCCGTCTTGTTCAGGCGGCCGTACAGGAAGCCAGGGATGCACTCAAGGCGCAGAATATTCCCGTCGAGCCTGCCGCGCACCTTATCCTCACTGTTGATGGTTACACGCAAATCGGGCGCGAGCTTCGGCGCTGCCTTATCGCATACAGCGCGCCAGAACTCCGCGTCACTCTGCGCGGGCGCGGCATCATAGCTGGGTGCGTCGGCGCGTTCCGCCGCTTCGGTGCGCGCGGGCACGGATCTCGCGGGCGGCTCATCAATGGGTTCCGGCATGGGTACATATTCCGGCTCCGTGTCGGGCAGCGGCGCGCGCTCATAATCGGGTACATAAACATCATAGGCCGGGTCTGTCACATGCATCGCATCCCGCTCCGTCTCGTATTGCGGGGGTATGATGGCATCCTGCGGCGCGGTTCCGCGCCCGTAATCACGGGGCACAGGTGCTGAATCATACCGCGGTGCAGGCACTGGCTCGTACTGCGCGGGGATACGGTCTGTCGCAGTAAAAGTCTGCTCGCGCAGGGGTTCCGGCGCTCTGCCCGCATTGGCCTCAAGCCGCGAGACACGGGCGCGCAGCTCTGAAATGCTCTCGCCGAGGGTATTATCGCAAAGTGAGATAAGACACAGCTCAACGACTGTTTTCGGGTTTTTGACTTCGCGCATCTGCGCGGAATAGCGCTGAACGGTCTCCATGGCGCAGATAAGCTCTTCCTTAGTCATGCGCCCGGCGAAGTTTGAAAGCGTCGCCGCGTCATAGCCGCCACTGACAAGCGCCATGGCGTTTGTCGGCGAGACATGCTCGATAAGCACATCGCGCATGAGTGAGCTAAGCTCTTTGAGAAAGGTCGCGGGGTCTTTCCCGTCCATCCACAGCGCGTTAAAATCGGTGACAGCGCCGGGGGCGTCGTGGCGGATTATCCTGTCCAGCATGCCGCTTATGCGGCGGTTTCCAGCCAGGCCCATCGCGGAATACACTGTCTCAACGTCTATCTTATCATAGGCCGAGCACTGGTCCAGAAGGCTAAGTGCGTCGCGCACACCGCCCTCAGCAAGCCGCGCGATAAGCTCCGCCGCGTCATGGCTCAGCTCAAAATGTTCGCTCTGGGCAATATGCTCAAGATAGGCCGCTATTTTCTGCGCGTCGATTCTACGGAAGCTATGGCGCTGACAGCGCGAGAGGATGGTTGCGGGCACCTTTTGAAGCTCCGTCGTGGCGAGAATAAACATCAAATGCTCCGGCGGCTCTTCAAGAATTTTGAGCAGGGCGTTGAAGGCCGAGGTTGAGAGCATATGAACCTCGTCGATTATATACACTCTCTTCTTCACTGCGGCGGGCGAGAAAACCGCCTCTTCCCGCAATGCGCGGACATTATCCACGCCGTTATTCGACGCCGCGTCAAGCTCCACCACGTCCATAACCGAGCCCTCGGCAATGCCGCGGCAGGCCAGGCACATGCCGCAGGGGTTACCATTCACGGGGTGCTCACAATTGACAGCCTTGGCGAGTATGCGCGCACAGGTGGTTTTGCCCGTGCCGCGGGTGCCTATGAAGATATATGCATGCGACAAGTGGCCGGACTTGACCTGATTTTTCAGCGTCTCGGTGATATGCTCCTGTCCGACGACCTCATCAAAGGTCTGCGGCCGCCACTTGCGGTATAGCGCCTGATACATCCTGCACCCTCTCTCAAATAAAAATAGCTCTTGACAAGACTGCACACCCGACTCCGAATAATGAACTATGCCCGTTACGCCGGCAGCCGGCTCGAACCCGGCAGCCTCGCGGCACACGGGAAGCTCCGCTTAATGCTGCTCGGTTCCCCGCCTGACATGATTCACGGGATCCCGTTGCGCAAGACCGGGTTGTCAACACTGCTTACCGGGGTCAGTCAACACAGCACACACCCTCGGTCGGGAATTAGCCCCTGCTATAGCGGATTGCAGGTTACAGGGCACCGCTATCTCCCCGGTTAGTGCAGCCTTGTCAAAAGCTATGGCCTTACTATACTACACATTTAAAAAAATTTCAACGATTTTTCTTTACAAATAAAAATTTTGTGTTATAATATACAAGCTGTTATATGACAGCAGGTTTGGGGGCGTAGCTCAGCTGGGAGAGCGTACGGTTCGCATCCGTAAGGTCAAGGGTTCGAATCCCTCCGTCTCCACCAACTCTAAACAGCCCCTTTTAGCACGAATCCCCGCCTTGCGGTGAGGCTTCGTAGCCGAACGGGGCTGTTTTTCGTTTCCAAATCGAACCCACTGCGTGGGGCTTCGATTTGGGTGAACGGGGCTTTTTCAATGAAATTCGTTCCCACGGAACGCGTGAAATATCTGCACCGCTCCGCTTTATTTCGACCCTTTATTTTGTACTACTATTAATATTAAATTTATTTAGGAGGTCTCTGTATGCCGGATTACAAGGCAATGTATTATCACTTGGCAGGGCGCATGGCAACTGCCATTGACGCGCTCGATGCCACCACCAATGCGCTGGTTGAAATCACCGAGAAGCTGAAACTGGCACAGCAGACCACGGAGGAAATGTTCATCTCCAGCGCCGGCGACGATGAGGAGTCGGATAAAGAATAAAGTTTATTATAAGCCGTGAAATCAATGGTTTCACGGCTTTTTTCTTCCTCCGGATTTATCCGATTTTTTGTGGGTCTTAGCTCAGCCGCTCTCCATACCGTTCACATCCTTTCAAATCCTTTCAAAATTGTGCAGACACATGCTGCACAATTTTTTATTTTTGCTGTTGCCGCAAAGTATGCTTCAATTTTTAATTGTATTTCCCTCACAAATACCAAAATGAGGTTGACAAGTTTAACCGCTTTGCGTTAATATAGAAGCGAATTGTAATTAAAAACAATTTGCTTTAGCAATTTTCTACTTAAATATTTTAAATCAAGGAGGTCAGGCCATGAAACAGATGCGTACCGTGGATGCCGTAGGGCAAGTGCTGTGCCATGACATCACCCAGATCATCAAGGGCGTCACCAAGGACGCCGTATTCCGCAAGGGCCACATCATTCAGCCGGAGGATGTCCCGGTGCTGTTGAGTGTGGGCAAGGAGTCGGTCTATATCTGGGAGAACGATGACAGCACCTACCACGAGAACGAGGCGGCGGAGATTCTGCGGGATATCTGCATCAGCGAGAATATGCACGCCACCGAGCCCAAGGAGGGCAAGATTGAACTGATAGCCGACACGGATGGTCTGCTGCTCATTGATTTGGAGCGTCTGCGCGCCATCAACGCCCTTGGGGATATGATGATTGCCACGCGGCACTCCGGATTCATGGTGAAGAAGGGTGACAAGCTCTGCGGCACCCGCGTCATCCCGCTGGTAATCGCCAAAGAGCGCATGGCAAAGGCCAAAGAACTTGCCGGAGACAAGCCATTGATGCGCCTGATGCCCGTAAAGCCCCGGCCTTACGGCGTTGTCACCACCGGCAGCGAGGTGTTTCACGGACGGATTCAAGACACCTTCACCCCCGTCATTGAACAAAAACTGGCGGAGTTTGGCTGCGAAATGACCGCCCATGTGACTTTGGATGACGACCACGAGAAAATCACCGCCGCCATTAAAGATATGCTGGCTCAGGGCTGCCAGATGGTCTTTTGCAGCGGCGGTATGAGCGTGGACCCGGACGACAAGACCCCGCTCGCCATCAAAAATACCGGTGCTCGCATCGTCTCTTACGGCGCGCCCGTCCTGCCCGGTGCCATGTTCCTTGTGTCCTACTGCGAGGATGGCCGCCCCATCTGCGGCCTGCCCGGCTGTGTGATGTACGCCAAGCGCACTATCTTTGACCTCGTTCTGCCATATCTTGTGACGGATACCCCGGTCACCAGGGAATGGCTGGCAGGTCTCGGCAACGGCGGCCTATGCCTGAACTGCCCCGTCTGCCACTTCCCCAACTGTAGCTTCGGCAAGGGCAATTGAGCTAAAGCTGACGGGCATCAGCTGGTATTTCATTTGGTATAAACGCGTAAATCGTGTTTATATAAATACTTTCCTGAAACACGGAGAAGGAGCAAAAGAATGAAATTGAGAAAACTGCTGGCTCTGCTGCTCGTTCCGGCAATGGCACTGGCTCTGACCGCCTGCGGCGGCTCCACCGCCACGCCCGCTGTCGAACCTGCCGCGGAGGAATCCCAAACTGAAGCCGCCACCGAAAGCATCTCCGCTGAAAAGACGGAGATTGTAGTTTTTGCCGCCGCTTCCATGACCGAGACCCTGACGCAAATCAAAGCACTCTACGAAACCGAGCACCCGGAAATCACCATTACCTATAACTTTGACTCCTCCGGCACACTCAAAACCCAGATTCAAGAGGGCGCGGACTGCGATCTGTTCATCTCCGCCGGGCAGAAGCAGATGAACCAGCTTGACATCAGCGCCTCTCCCGATGTCAATACCGAAGGGCTGGACTTTGTGTCAGCCGGCAGCCGCCTGGATCTTCTTGAGAACAAAGTGGTTCTTGCCGTACCTGAGGGAAATCCTAAGGGGCTTGAGTCCTTTGACCAGCTTGCCGAGGCGCTGAGAGCCGGAGACCTGTTCATGGCGATGGGCAACAGCGATGTACCCGTGGGTCAGTACACGCAGAAAATTCTGGTCTATTACGAGCTGAGTGAGGAAGAGCTTGCCAGCGCCGGGCTCATCACCTATGGCAGCAATGTGAAGGAAGTTACAACGCAGGTCAGCGAGGCAAGTGTTGACTGCGGCGTGGTGTACTGCACCGACGCTTTCTCCGCAGGTCTCACCGTGGTTGACAGCGCGAGTGCCGAGATGTGCGGGCAGGTAATCTACCCGGCCTCCGTGCTCAAAACCGCCGCCCATCCCGCCGAGGCTCAGGCATTTTTGGACTATCTGCTGACTGCGCCCGCGATGGCCGTGTTTGAAACCGTGGGCTTCTCCCCCGTCGCTTGACAAAAAGCTTTGTACCAATCGAAAAGGCAGCACTCTTGTGCTGCCTTTTGCAGTAAAAATTTGGAGCGTACCACATGAACGTTGATTTATACCCGCTATGGAACTCCCTGCGCATTGCGGCTATCAGCTGTGTGCTGGTGTTTTTTCTGGGCATCTTCTTTGCCTATTATGCCGCCCGCCTGCCCCGCGCGGTAAAGGGCGTGCTTGACGTTGTGCTGACCCTGCCTATGGTTCTGCCGCCCACGGTCTGCGGCTATTTTCTGCTGCTACTTTTCGGCGTGAAGCGGCCTTTGGGAATCTTCCTTGCCAACTTCGGCATCAAGTTCGTTATGACGTGGTACGGCGGCGTTTTGGCCGCTATGGTGGTGGCATTCCCGCTGATGTACCGCACGGCGCGCGGCGCGTTTGAGAGCTTTGACGAGACCCTGGCATATTCCGGGCAGACCTTGGGGCTGTCCAACACCTATATTTTCTGGCGCATCCGTATGCCCGCCTGCCGTCAGGGCATTTTGGCAGGCACGGTTCTGGCCTTTGCCCGCGCGCTGGGCGAATATGGCGCTACAAGTATGCTCATCGGCTACACCCCCGGCCGCACAGCCACTATCTCCACCACCGTGTACCAGCTTTGGCGCACAAACGATGAGGCGGGGGCTATGTTCTGGGTGCTTGTCAATCTGGCCATCAGCACCGCGGTGCTTCTGGCGGTGAACATGCTGGAAACCCGACAGAAGAGGAGGGTAAGAGCATGAGCCTTGTTGTGGATATACATAAGCGCTTGGGCGATTTTCGCCTTGACGTGGATTTTGAAGCGGAAAACGGCGTTACCTGCCTGCTCGGCCCCTCCGGCTGCGGCAAGAGCTATACGCTAAAGTGCATTGCCGGTATTGAAAGGCCGGACAGCGGCCACATTGAGCTGGACGGGCGCGTACTCTTCGACTCAGCGCAAAAAATTGACCTGCCGCCGCAGAAGCGTCAGGTCGGATATCTCTTTCAAAATTACGCTCTCTTCCCCAATATGACCGTGGTGCAGAATATCCGCTGCGGCTTGCACCACGAGAAGGACAAGGCCGTGCGGGAGGCGCGCCTGCGGGAGATTATCCGCCGCATGCGGCTGGAGGGACTGGAAAAGCACCGCCCCTATCAGCTCTCCGGCGGTCAGGCACAGCGGGTGGCTCTGGCGCGCATCATGGTGAGTGAGCCAAAGCTTTTGATGCTGGACGAGCCGTTTTCCGCGCTGGACAGCCATCTGCGCGATCTGTTGAAAATCGAACTGCGGGACATTCTGCGCGCCTATGGCCGGGAGGTTCTGATGGTTACCCACAGCCGGGAAGAGGCGTATAACCTCAGCCGGGAAATCGCCGTCATGGACGAGGGGCACATCCTCACCCAAAAGCCGACCAAAGCCCTTTTTGCCGACCCCGGCAGTATTCAGGCCGCCACACTTACCGGCTGCAAGAACATTGCGGAGGCCGTGCGCGTTGGCGCGCACGAGGTGGAGGTGCCCGCGTGGGGCGTAAGGCTGCAAACCGCCGCCGAGGTTCGCGAGGGCTTGAAGGCCGTGGGTGTCCGCGCGCACTACTTCAACCCCGCCGCCCGGCAAAACTGCTTCCCGGTGCGCTTTGCGGAGGAGATGGAGGAGCCATTTGAGACCATCATCCAGTTTCGCTATGCCGCGCAGGAGGTGTCCTCCGCGCCCATCTGGTGGCGCTTGCCCAAGGACAAAAAGCCGCAGAACTTCCCGGACGAGATTGGCATTGCCCCTGCGAATATTCTGCTACTGTATTGAATTGAAGTTCATAATGCAGAAAACGGTTTAACTCAGTATATTGGGTTAAACCGTTTTCTAATATAGTCTATCTCTTTTTATAAATGACAAGTTCCGGGTTCGCACCGTTTTCTTCATAAGTGCAAACGAGCAGAAATTCCATATTCGCAATCACGCCGAAGCACCTATTTCCGCCAAACTCACACTCAAGCTGATTGCCGAGATAGGTCTTTGAGTCATCCAAAAATTTCACCGAGTTTCCATTTGGAAGTCTGTATTCAAGATTGACAAAACCACCCACAAGCGCGTTAAGCTTTTCAAGCTTTGGCATTCCCTCTACATGAAGTTCGTTTATTTCCCTAATCAGCTGCTTTTTTAATTCTTCAAACTGACCATTGTCGCTTAGCTCATCGTAACGCTTCCAGTAATCCAGACTCGGAAGCAAGTCTTTCAAATAAGAACGGGCCTGCTCCTCGGTGAAATTCTCACTTGCCATATTTTTAACGCAGACATCAATCAAGTCGTCCATATCACTGTAGGTATAAGTTCCGTCAGCGTAGCACCATTTGCAATAGTCCTCGTTAAACGTGCCGTCGTGATTATGACCTATGACTGCGTCATCTTCAAGAGGCATACCGCAGCATTGGCAAATCAGCTTGCGCGGTGAACCTAAAAGTGTATTGATAGAAACATCAAAGATCTTCGATAACAGTTTTAATGTTTCGGTATTAGGCGTTGTTTCGCCGTTTTCCCAACGAGATACCGCTTGCCGGGTGACATATACCTTTTCGGCAAGTTCATCCTGCGACAATCCGTTTTTCGTTCTGAGTTCGTAAACAATATTTTTGGTCTCCATAAAATCATCACCTCGGATACATTATATTATAGGTATGCGCTCAGAACAAGCAACCCGCTGTTGCTGTGGGCTGTGCAGTTTTATTTTTGGAGTATGCCATAAATTTCAGCAGCAGCCGTCCTCAACGAGCACCTTCATTGTGCCGCCGCAGACCATGCCGTCCGACTCCGCTACCTCACCGGTAAGGTCAATATCCATCAGCTTATAGCGGCCTGTGCCGATGATGGCAATGGCGTCACGAATCACCGCCGCCTCACTGCATCCGCCGCCGATGCTGCCCGTGACCTGCCCAATGGGGCTGACGGCCATCTTCGCACCCGTTCCGCGCGGGGTGGAGCCCTTGGTCTCGATTACCGTCACCACGGCCTTGGGCTCGCGGTTTGCGGCCAGATATTCAAGGGTGGAAAGTTCCAAGTCAGAGTCAATGCAGAAGCGGCTTGCGTCACCGTATTCCGGCAGGCGCTTGTGCGCAATGACCTCCGCCATGATGGAGATGGCGATTTCTCCCGGCGTGACCGCACCGATGTTCAGGCCAATCGGGGTGCAGATGCCCGCCAAGCGCTCTTCATCAAAGCCCTCTTCCTTCAGCATTTCAAGCAGGCCCTTGACACGCCGCCGCGAGCCTATCATCCCCAGATACGCCGGAGCCTGCCCCGGCAGCAGCGCGCGCAGGCAGTCCGCGTCATGCCTGTGGCCGCGGGTAATCACCACCACATAGTCAAAGGCGGTAACTTTCAACTTCTCAATGGCGGTTTCAAAGCTCTCACAGAGTACCTGCTGTGCCAGCGGAAAACGGGCGGTATTGGCAAAGCTGGGCCTGTCGTCCACCACGCACACATTGAAGCCGCACTTGGCCGCAAACTCGCACACGGGCAGGGCGATGTGCCCGCCGCCGAGCACGATAAGCCGCTCCTGCGGCAGTACCGGTTCGCGGATTGTCACACTGCCGTCCTCACCCCACGCGGTGCTGACGCGGGCAAAGCGGCGGCCTTTGGCATCCTCCACCGGCACCACATCGGTGAGACGCCGCGTGACATTCTCCGCCAGGCGCCCCTCGGCGGCGGAAAGCCGGGTCTCAGCCGTGACTGCCCGATTCTCTTTAAGTTCTTTTAAAACTTCCGCGTAAATATTGTCCATGCTCATGTGCTCCTTCTATTCTATTATAACTTGTACGCTCACGCGGTTTATTTCCTCTCTCAGCGCGAGCGCCGCCTCATAGCGCCGCTGATGTGCCGCCTGCGCCGCCGCTTCCTTACAGCGCGCCGCACTGCCCGCGAAACGCTCTTCCAAGCTAACGCGCCTGTCCTCCTGAACGCATTTGTCCGCAATGTACAAAACCGCGCTCTCATCAATCGCGCCGCCACCCCAATCATGGTGGCCTTCAACAAGCGCCGCCGCATTGTCATAGCCCAACTCCCTCAGCCACTCGCCGCCGCGTGCCGCGTGGTTCGGCTCTGCGCGGGCTATGTCGTGCAGCAGCGCGGCGCTTTCAAGTTTTGCCGTGTCGATCGCCAACGGGAGCGCCCCGGCAATGCGCCGCGCCTCCGCCGCCACCGCGCGGCTGTGGGCAGTCACCCGCTCGCCGGGGGCGGCTGAAAAAAGCAGCTTTTCCGCCAGCGCCGGTGTGAGCGGCGGATGTGGGAGCTGTCCCACGCTCTTTACGTTAAGGCTGCCCGCGTCATCAGCTTCCAGCTCACAATAACAGCCATATGGCAGGCGAAACTGCCGCGCCTCATAGGGTGAGATGCCAAGCGCGTGGCACAGCAGCAGCTGGTTTACGCTGATGTGGGCGGTGATGGCGATATCGCCTGCGGAGGAGCTAAGGGCGTATCTTACAGCGTCCAAAAAGCGTTGCTGCCCGGCCGCCGCGTCCTCCGCGCCGGGGATGGGCAGATTGGGATTTTCACCTCTGGCGGCGTATAAGTCCGGCCAGCGGCGGGCAATCTCGTCAAAGTCCAGCCCGTCCCAGTCCCCGGCGGAAAGCTCCACAAGCCCGCCGAGAACCGTAATCTCACGCGACAGCCCCTCCGCTGTCTGCACGGCGCGGGAGAGCGGGCTTGAGAACACCCGGCTGAAGCGCTGATCAAGCTCCTGCCCCAAAAGGCAGGCCTGCATGCGGCCAAGCGCCCCCAGCGGGATATCCGTTTGGCCAAGGCACAGCCTCCTGCCGCCCGGAACATCCGGCCTGCCGTGCCGTATCAAGTATATTTTTCTCATCTTATTCACATGAATATCTCGCTGAAATACTGCTCGTACAGCTCGGCGGCGGCGTCCTTCACCGCGCTTGAATAGCTCCTGTAGGCCTCAGTCAGCCGCTTGCCCTGCGCGGTCAGGCTGCTTTTGCTGCCGCCCGCGCCGCCCTGACTGCGCTCAACAAGGTTCATATTCAGCTGGGATTCCAGCCTGCGAATCAAATTCCAGCCGCTGGAATAGGACATCTGCATCCGCGCGCAGGCCGTGCGCACCGACTGCGTCTCGTCCACCAGCTCCAAAAGCATGGCAACACGGCTGTCAAAGAAGGGCTTCTCGCGCGCGAGCTCCACACTTATTACCGGGCGCACAAGCTGCTCGTTGTGATAGCGAAGCAGCATCTTGAAATCCTGCGGCGTGTCCGCGTCGTGGAGTATACCCTGGTCGGCAACCGCTATCTCACACATCGCCGCGCCGCAGCGGTCGAGCGCCCCGCGAAGGCCGCCCTCGCCCTCATCCCTCAAAATCGCGGCAATCAGATGCGAGGCTATCAAAATCGGGTGCCCTGTCTGCCCATGACACACCGGACAGGCCAATTCCGCCCCGCTTTCAAGGAGGCTGTGAACCGTCGCCGCGGTGAAGAGCGGAATATCCACCGGCGTGAACAGCACCCGGTCACACTTATCCTGTATGTATCCAAGGCCGAGTTTGGCCGACTCAAACATCTGCGTGTGCTCATACTCCTCGTTTCGCAGAAAGACAATGCCGTTATTTGCCAGATGCTTTTCCAAGGCCGTGGCGTTATAGCCCGTGACCATCACGATCTTCTCCACACCCGCCTGCTGAAAGGTGGCAACCACCCGCTGGGCGATGGAGATGGAGCCGATGTTCAGCATTGGCTTAAAATCCCCCATTCGCGAGGACATCCCCGCCGCAACTATGACCGCGCCTGTCTGCATACCCACCCCTCCTAAGTATGACGCTAACTATATTATATATAGTATAACCGATTGCTTTTCAAATGTAAATTGCTTTACAGACCAATTGCATTGTGGTATTTTGTAATCAGTGATTACGCGCGGGGAGGGTGGACTATGGATTTGTATGTTTACGGCACCGGCTGCGGCGCCGGGGAACTGATTGACAGCGGCTTGGATTTGGAAAATCTGCGCGCCTTTGTGGAGAGCGCGCCTCAGCCGGGGGCGAGCTTCATGGGGCGGAGCGTTATAAGCCCGGAGGAGCTGGCCGGCAGGGCTTATGACCTGTTGATAGTCACAAGCCGGGATGTACACGCCATCGCCGCGCGCTGTGAGGCCGCCGGGATTGACATGAGCCGTGTGCTGTACATGAAAAATCACTATGCCCTGACAGATTTGAACACAAGCTATGAAAAGGCGGCGGCACTGCTGCCGGAGGCTGTTTTGAAGCCGGTGCAGAGCGCGCCGAAAATCGTCAGGGAACCGCCATGGGAGGAAAGCCGTCTGCTGCCCGCAAACGCCTTGGAAAATGACTATGTCCGCGTAAAAACGCTTGAAGCGCTGTGCCTGCGCCTTGCGGATGTACCCGGCGCGGCGGCGGAGCTTGGGGTGTATAAGGGCGCCTTTGCCCGCTGCATCAACGCCCTGCTCCCGGAGAGGACGCTGTATCTCTTCGACAGCTTTGAGGGCTTTGACCCTCAGGAGGCCGCGCGGGAGCGGGCTTCGCACCCGCTGGGCGAGGGTTTTTTACAAAGCCACAGGAATACCGCGGAGGAGGCGGTGCTCCGCGCGCTGCCCCACCCGGAGCGGGCGGTATTGATGCCGGGGCTGTTCCCGGCATCGCTGAACGGTCTGGAAGAGCGCTTTGCCCTTGTGTCGCTGGATGTGGATTTGGAGGAGAGCACCCTTGCCGGACTGCGCTATTTCTATCCGCGGCTGTCAAACGGCGGCTTCCTCATGCTGCACGACTACAATTCGCCCAAACTCCCCGGCGTCCGCGCCGCTTTGACGCGCTTTGAAGCCGAGCTCGGCCGCCGTCTGCCCGCCGTGCCGCTGTGTGATGTCAACGGTTCGCTGGTTATTCCGGCGCTGTTGTAGAAAAAATAACGTTTTCAACATAAAAAGTTTACAATATTTGTGGAAAATTCACAAAAAACAATTCGCGGTTTCTGCGAATTGTTTTTTTTTGAAAGTTGAAAGCATAGTCATAGGGGGAGTATGATTAATTTAACAAAAGTATAGGGGGAAGTGTTGCCGTTATGGGAGACGAACTTTTCGAGATCTCGGCCAGCATGGTCACGGTTGAGATTAAGGATGACAAAACAGGACAGGTTTTCCGCCGTGAACTGCCCATTGACTATTATGAGAACGCGAATGTTCTGCGGCTCAGCGGTGAAAATGTGGACGGCAGTACGGCTCAGCTCGTGTTTTATTCCGCGCGGGGCATTCAGCGGCTTAAGGATTTGACCGGCAAAGGCGCAGATCATGACGACTGCGGCGGACACAGTTAAATCGGATCCGCTTTAATATCGTAAGTATATCAGAAAATAAGAACAACAGGAGGTCAAGCTATGATTAGAAAAACACTCGTAATCAACGGCGTTACCCGCAACCTGATACTGGAGCAGGATGAAACTCTGGCAAAGGTTCTGCGTGAGCATCTGCTGCTCACCGGCTGCAAGATTGGCTGTGGCGAGGGCCACTGCGGCGCGTGCAACGTCATTCTGGACGGCAAGGTGACCCGTTCCTGCATCATTAAGATGAGCAAAATTCGGGACAACGCTGAAATCACCACCATTGAGGGTGTCGGCACCATCAGCGATATGCACCCGCTTCAGGTTGCATGGATGGCGCACGGCTGCGCACAGTGCGGCTTCTGCACCCCCGGCTTCATCATCAGCGCCAAGGTTCTGCTTGAGCAGAATCCCAGCCCCACACGTGAGGAAGTGCGCGACTGGTTCAACAAGACCCGCAACCTCTGCCGCTGCACCGGCTACAAGCCCCTTATCGACGCGGTTATGGACGCTGCCGCTGTCATGCGCGGCGAGATGACCAAGGAGGACTTGATATTCAAGCCCACCGGCGACAGCATCAAGGGCACCAAGTACATCCGCCCCTCTGCCGCGCAGAAAGTCACCGGCACTTGGGACTTCGGTGCTGACGACGCGCTGAAGATGCCGGAAAACACCCTGCGCCTGGCACTGACTCAGGCCAAGGTCTCCCACGCCAACATCAAGAGCATTGACACCTCCGAGGCGGAGAAGATGCCCGGCGTGTTCAAGGTCATCACTTATAAAGACATTCTGGCCGCAGGCGGCAGCAACAAGATAAACGGCCTTGTCATGTTGCCCAAGCACAATAAGACTGACGGCTTTGAGCGCCCGGTTCTGTGCAGCGACAAAATATTCCAGTTTGGTGACGCTATTGCCATCGTCGCGGCTGACACCGAGGCTCACGCCCGCGCGGCGGCAGATGCCGTAAAGGTCGAGATTGAGGAGCTGCCCGCCTACATGAGCGCGCTGGATGCTATGGCTGACGACGCCATTGAAATCCATCCCGGCACCCCAAACGTATTCTTTGAGACCAACTGCATCAAGGGCGATGACTTCGACTGGAACAGCGTTCCCGATTCCCAGCAGGTTGAGATTGAGAGCTACTGCTCCCGTCAGCCCCACCTGCATCTTGAGCCGGACTGCGGCTATGGCTACATCGACGAGGACGGCATGGTAACCATCCACTCCAAGTCCATTGGTATCCATCTGCATATGCCCATGATCGCCGGCGGTATCGGCGTTCCCATGGAGAAGCTGCGCATAGTCCAGAACCACGCCGGCGGCACCTTCGGCTACAAGTTCTCCCCCACCAATGAGGCTCTCATCGGCGCGGCCGCTATCATCTGCCAGCGCCCCGTGTCTCTGGTGTTCAACCAGTTCCAGAATATCACCTACACCGGCAAGCGCTCTCCCGCTTTCATGCACATCAAACTCGCGGCGGACGAGAAG
>CAUABY010000014.1 GCA_958427375.1 uncultured Eubacteriales bacterium | reverse complement strand
CCGATTCGCAGGGGCGCACGGTGGACTTCAAGAACACGGTCATCATCCTCACCTCAAACCTCGGCAGCCAGCACCTGCTCGGCGGCATCGACGTGGCCGGCAATATAAGCGAGGCGGCGCAGTCGGCCGTGATGCAGGAGCTGCGGCAGGCTTTCCGCCCGGAGTTTCTCAACAGGCTCGACGAGATTATCATGTTCCACCCGCTCACGCGCGAAAACCTCAGCGGCATTATCGACATCATGATAGCCTCGCTCAGGGCGCGCCTTGCGGAGAAAGAGCTCGGCCTTGAGCTGACGGAGGCGGCAAAGCAGCTCGTAATCGAGCGCGGCTTTGACCCGCTCTACGGCGCGCGGCCTCTGCGCAGGTACTTGCAGTCAAGCGTGGAGACGCTCATCGCCCGCACTATCCTCAGCGGCAGCATCTCCGCCGGCTCGACCATCACCGTGGACGTACGTGACGGCGAGCTTGTGTGCAGGTGAACGCTATATAAACCCTAAGCCCCAGATACACACACAAATCGGTGCATACAAAAAGCGCGGCACTTTTCTCCCCACATGGGAAGCTAAAGTGCCGCGTTCTTTCTTGCGAACATTCCGGGTATGCCCAGTTCCTCCCGGTACTTCGCGGCCGTCCGCCGCGATATTGACACGCCCGCCTCTTTCAGCTTGTCCACAATCTGCTGGTCGGAGAATGGCTTGGCCGGGTTCTCCGTGCTTATAATATCGCGCAGTTTTTCCTTGATTTCATCGGCCGTGCAAATCGCCCCGCCCACTTTCGCCGTGAAAAGCTCTTTCATAGGCCGCAGGCCGTGTACCGACTGGATGTATTTCCCCTTTACCGCCCTGCTCACGGTTGAAAGATGCACGCCCATTCTCTCTGCCACGTCGCTCTGCGTCATGGGTTGGGGCAGGCTTTGGCGGCCAAGGAAATAATCCTTTTGCAGCTGTGCTATCTCGGCGGCGCAGCGGCGCAGTGTGCCCTCTCTCTGCTCAACACAGTTGATGAGCCAGCGGGCGGACTTGAATTTGCGCTCAAGGTAGCTTTTAACCTCGGCATCGTCCGTACTTTCAAAAAAGCTCAGATAGGTCGGGCTGAGGCAGAGGTTTGGCACAAAGGAGCTTAAGAGCCTGATTTCAAGCTCCTCCCCGGCGGCAGGCATAATTTGAATGTCCGGCTCGATATAAAAGGTCATCTCGTCCGTTTCAAAGCCCGACGCGGGGATGGGCGAGAGTGCCTGAATCTTTTTCACGGCGGCTTTCAGGCTCTTCACGTCCGTATCAAGAGCCTTTGCCACATAGGCATAGCGGCTTTGCGCGATATCGCCCATGTACGCTTCAACAACCCGCCGCGCGAGCTGATTATCCGCGCTCTCCGGCAGCTGGGCGAGCAGGCAGTGCTTCAAATCCCGCGCGCAGACGCCCGCGGGGCTGAAAGAGCGCAGCAGCTCCAAAATTTTCTCCACATCGCGGCTGTCGGTGTTCAGCAGCTCCGCCGTCTCCTCCGGCTCCTCGTCCAGATAGCCGCGTGAGTCGATGCAGCCGATGAGGTAGTTTGCTATCAGCCGCTCCATCTCGCTCAGGCGGCAGCCGGAGAGCTGGGCGCGGATATTCTCCTCAAGGCTCTCGCCGCGGCTTGCGGACTCGCCGTAATTTTCACAGCTTCTGTCCTCGCCATCGTCGGCGCCCGCGCTGCTTTCCGGCCGCGGTCTCTCTTTTCCGCGCAGCCAGCGAAGCCGCTCGCCGGTGTTGCCATCATTGAGCCGTTCCAAATCAATAGCGGGGTTCTCCATCGCCTCTTTCTCAAGATACGACTGGAGCTCCTGCTTGTTCATCTGCAATACTTCAAGATTCTGGACAAGCTGCTGTGTGACGGCAAGACTTTGCTTCTGGCTTATGTCCATGCCGATTTTCATGCGCTCCGCCACCTTTCCTTACAGGCTCTCTGCTATGCTTCGCATGCATAGTACTCCAGATGCCGCCGTCCTTCTTCCGCTTTTATAATGTACCCGCGCAGGCAGAGATATGCGAGATGCGCTATCGTTTCGCTCTGCGCGAAATACTGCTGGCTGACCGGGAACTGCTCCCAGCTGTCGGCCGTGATGTGCCAGTGCATGCGCCCGGCTATCTCATAGGCATTGAGGCCGGGGTTTGTGCGGATTATCTCCATGGTGCTCTCAAGGCGCCGCCTGTGGTGCTCCAAGAGCTGCTCCGCCCGCTCGCCCACACTGATTTCGGACAGGCGCCGGTGGCCGGGCAGGGCGAGACTGACGTCAAAGCGCTTTATCATGCGCAGGCTCTCCAGATAATCCCCCAGGGAATCTTTCATGCAGCTCCACGCGCAGATGTTCGGTGATATGTCAAAGAGCACATGGTCACCCAGGAACATGATTTTAGTGCGCCGGTCGTACAGGCACATATGTCCCGGTGTGTGGCCGGGGGTCAAAACGCATTCAAGCTCATATGAATTATAGCGCAGTATGTCCCCGTTTTCCACGGTACACACGCTGACTGCGCCGGAGTTTGGGATAAGCGGCTGGTTTTTCGCAAAGACCTGCCTTGCCACTTTCTCCGGCATGCCCTCTCTTATGGCGCGCTCGCAGCCCGTCATCCAGCGGGTTTTGTCGCCGATGCGAAACTGCTCATAGTCCATGCGCCCCATGATTATGCGGCAGCCGCGCTCGTGCAAAAACTGCGCGTTGCCCACATGGTCGGTGTGCAGATGGGTTAGGAAAACGTCCGTCTCCTCCGGCTTGAGCCGGAGGCAGTCCATGCCCTGAGTGAGCGCCGCGCGGCACTCCGGCCGTGAAAAGCCCGTGTCCACCAGCAGATTGCGCCCGCCGTTTACACCCTTGATTACATAGCAGTTGAGCCACTTGAGCGGGTTGTCCGGAAGGGCTATGGGGAATGTCCACAGCCCTTCCGCAAGCTCGGTGGCAAATTGTCCGCGCCCGTCCGCCGTCAGCATGTCTCAGCCTTAAGCGCCGCAATCATGGCGTCGCAGACCTCGTCCATGTCGCCGACAACGCCATAGTCGCAGTAGTTGAATATGGGGGCGGAGGCGTCTTTGTTGACGGCTATGAAAAGCTCCGCGTCCACGCCGGTGACATGGTTCACCGCGCCCGACACGCCAAAGCCTATATACAGCCGGGGCATTATCATAACGCCGCTCTGCCCGACCTGAAGCTTTGCAGGGAGCAGCTCGCGGTCGGCAATGGGGCGGGTGCAGGCAAGCTTTGCGCCCAGAAGCGCGGCAAGCTCCCGGTACTTGGGCAGGCTCTCATCCTTGAGCCCCGCGCCGACGCAGACTATGGCCTCGCTGGCGGAGATATCCAGCTCCGGGTCAAACTCGTTCGCCTTGTAGGAGAGCAGCCTGGTGCGTATCTGCTCAGGCGCGAAGGAAACCTCATCGTGTATCATCTGCACGGCGTCTTTCCTGCCGGAGGGTACGTATTTGAAAGTGCCGGGGCGGATGGTGCCCACCTGCGGACGAAGCTGGGGAATAGTGATGACGGCCATTATCTTGCCGCCTGCCGCGGGCTCGACAAACTCAATGTCGCCCGTGTCAGGGTTATAGATAAGCTCGGTCGCGTCGGAGGTGCAGCCGGTCTCAAGCTCGGCCGCGAAATGCGGCGCGAAGTCGCGCCCGTTCACGGTCGCCCCGATGAACACGGCGGAAGGCTTGTACTTTCTGCACAGCTGCGTATAGAGATTGGAGTAGGCCTCGGTATTATATCTCTCATAGCCCGTGCCGGAGACAAGCAGTAGCTTGTCCGCGCCGCAGTCCCTGAGCTTTTCAAGCTCCGCCTCATCCAGCGCGCCCGGCACAACGGCGACGAGGCTGTCCCCGGAGAGGTCGCAGAGCTTGCGCACTTCACAGCACAGCTCCAGCGAAACCGGGGCTATGTTTTTTCCGTCGTGCTCCACGTGTACCCACATGTCTTTGTAACTAAATTTATCTGCCATTCTTCTCCCTCCTCAGGCCTTGATTATTTCAAGCAGCTTTGCCGCGTTCGCTTCCGCGCTGCCCTCGTCGATTATAACGCCCGGCTCAGGAATCACCGGCGGGAACATACGCGGGACCTTGGTCGGGGAGCCGGGGTCGCCGATACGGGCGCGGTCAAGCCCCGGAATATCATCGGAGGTGAGCGTCACCACCGGCGCCTTTCTCGCCGCCATCTTCCCCTTAAGGCTGGGGATGCGCGCGGGATAGTTGGGCTTTTCCATGGTGAAAAGGCAGGGGAGTTTGACCTCAAGCGTCTCCACGCCGTCCTCAAGCTCGCGCTCTACCACGGCGGTGCGCGCCTGCTCGTCCACCTCTTTTATCAGCAGCGCCGATGTGACCTGCGCCGCGCCGAAGCGCTGGGCAAGCTGCGCGCCCATCTGGCCGGTCGCCCCGTCCAGGCTCTCCTTGCCGCAGAATATCATGTCAAAGCTGTCCTGCGTGGAGGCGGCGGAGCTGATTGAATAGCTCGTCGCGAGCGTGTCAGCGTTTCCAAAGGCGCGGTCCGTGACGAGCACGGCCTTATCCGCGCCCACGGCAAGGCACTCGCGCAAAACAGCCTCCGCGTTGGGCGGGCCCATGGTTATAAGGCAGACCTCGCCGCCATAGCTCTCCTTGACCTTCATCGCGGCCGAGAGCGCGTTTGCGTCCTGCGGGTTGAGTATGGCCGGGACTCCGGCGCGGATAAGGCTGCCGGTCTCCGGGTCCATGCGCATCTGGTCCACATCCGGGACCTGTTTTACACAGCAGAGTATTTTAAGCATTCAGCATACCACCTTTCCCGGATTAAGAATTCCACGCGCGTCCATGGCAGCTTTCAGCGCGGCAAAGGCGGCCTTGGTGTCAGAGTCGACATACGCGGTTTTCGCGTATCCCACGCCGTACTCGCCCGCGGCACTGCCGCCGAGCTCCACGGTTTTTTTGTAGAGCGCGTCCACAAGCTCCGCGGCGGCGGGGGCTGCCTCGCGGCGGCTCTGCTCGGATGCCGCGTGGATGTGCATGCCGCCGCTGCCCACATGGGCGTAGAGCATTACCTTGAAACCTTTCTCTTCGCCCTTGGCCTTTGCGTATTCTATCATCTCCGCCATGTGCTCTGCCGCAAGCTCCACATTGACCTCCCACGCACTCTTGGCCCCGCTCTCCATGGAGGTGTGGAAAGCCGCGTGCGCCGCCCAGGCGTCACGCTTCATGCTCGGCGTGTCAATGACGAGAATATCAAGGCACTCAAGCTCCTCGGCAAGCTCCGCTATGGATTCCATCTGCTCCATGACCGCGTCATCATCCGCGCCCTCAAGCACGAGCATCAGTGTGCCCGCCGTGTACTCGCCGTCCATTTCTACGGGGAACACGGAGCTGCCAGCGACCTTGCCGGAGAAGTCAACAATGTCCGTATCCATATACTCCAGCGCCGCCACGTCATAGTCCCCGGCCAGAATGCGCTGGGCCGCCCTGACGGCCGTCTCCGCGTCCATAAAGGGGAAGAGCAGTATCGCGTCCGCGCCCGGCTTGTCGACAAGCTTCAAGGTGAGCTGAGTGATGATTGCAAGCGCGCCCTCGCTGCCGATTATCGCCGCACAGGCCTCCTGCCCGGCGCGGCGCTCGATGCGCCCGTCAGCCGTCACTATCTCAAGCTCAAGCACATAGTCGCCCGTTCTGCCGTACTTGACAGCATAGGGGCCTGCCGCATCGGTGGCGGCGTTGCCGCCGATTGTGGCGGTCTGCTCGCCGGGATCGGGCGGGTAGTAGAGGCCGCGGCTGTCCGCGGCCGCCTTGACGTCCTGAAGCAGCACACCCGGCTCCACCGTGATGCGCTTATTTTCCGCGTCCACGGCCACTATCTTGTTCATCTCTTTCAGTGAGAGCACGATGCCGCCTTTCACGGGCACACATCCGCCCACCTGACCGGTACCGGCTCCGCGCGCCGTGAGCGCAATTCCCTGCTCAAAGCAGAGCTTTGCCACGGCCGCCGCGGTCTCGGCGCTGTCCGCCTTGACGACCGCGTCCGGCGTAAAGCTGTCGCCGGGGTACTCGTCGCGGGTGAAGTCCGCGCCGATATCCTCGCCGCACAAAACGTTTGCTGTGCCTGCCAGTGTACGCAGTTGTTCAATGACCTTTGTAATATCCATAATTATTTATTCCTTTTCCGTATCATATTCAAGCGGTGCGAAAGTATATTTTTCTCTGTTGCCGAGGGCTTTTCTGTCCGTCTTACCGGAACCGGTTTTGGGCAGCTCGTCCACGACGAGATAATACCTCGGCTTTCTGAAGCCCGCGAGATTTTCCGCGGCATAGGCCTTAAGCTGTTCAAGGATGAATCCCTGCGCGTCGGGAACTATGGCCGCCGCGACGGCCTCGCCCCACTTTTCATCCGGGCAGGCGAGCACCGCGCAGTCCTGCACACCGGGGCAGTCACGCAAGACCATCTCCACTTCGTTTGGGTAGATGTTCTCTCCGCCGGACTTTATCATGGCGCTCTTCCTGTCGGCAAAGTAGAGATAGCCGTTTTCATCCATTCTGAAAACGTCGCCCGTGCGGTACCAGCCGTCGCTGAGCACCTGCGCCGTCTCCTGCGGGTCATCAAGATACTCCAGCATGACAAAGGGGGAGCGCACCCAGATTTCGCCCAGCTCGCCGGGAGCGGCGTCATTCCCCTCCTCATCCACCAGCCTCACCTCGCAAAAGAGCCCGACCACGCCCGCGCTGTCCAAAAGCCGGTGCTTGGCCTGAACCTCCTGCGGCTCAAGGCAGTAGCTGATGGAGCAGGCGGCGCAAAACTCCGTGCCGCCATAGCTCGTTTTTATCCGCGCGCCGGGGAACAGCTCCAGCATTTTCTGCACATACTCCGCCGAGAGCTTGCCGCCGGTGGCCCAGATGAAGTTTATGCTGGACAAATCGTGCCGCTTAAACTCCTCGTCTGCTGCAAGGCGCATGATGTTTACCGGCGGCACGAGGAAGAGCTGTGTCGCCTTATACTGCTCTATCAGCCTGCCCACGGTCTCTCCGCGCAGGCCGTTTATACCGATATAGCTCCCGCCGAGGGCCAGCGCTTTAAGCAGCATGCTCAAGCCGCCCGTGTGGAAAAGCGGGCTGTGGGAGAGGATGCACACCGGCTCCGTGCGGTAAAACTCATGCTCGGCGGCCATCTGCATCGCGTACTCCATGGTCATTCTGTGCGTGCGCACAACGCCCTTGGCAAGGCCCGTGGAGCCGCTGGTGAAGAGGATGCACGACCAGTCCGTCTCGCGCAGCTCCGCCTCCGGCTCAGCTTCCGGGCACTCTTCGCAGATGCGTTCCAAATTCACATGGTCGGCCGCCTCACTGCCGCCAAAGCTCAGATAAAGGCGCACGGGACTGCCGGTGCGGTCGCGCGCGGCAATGGTCTGCTGCCATTTTGGGGAATAGAACAAAACATCACAGGCGGCACGGCGCACATCGCGCGCAAGCTCCTCAGTGCCCGCGCGGAAGTTGAACATAACCGCCACAAGTCCGATTTTTTGCGTGGCAAGCCACATCTCCACAAACTCTACACAGTTGTCGCAGATGAATCCTACTCGGCTGCCCTTTGTAAAGCCCTTGGAAAGAAGATAATTCGCTATCTTATTTACCCGTACATTCAACTCTCCATAGCTGCGCTGCTTTTCGCAGTCAGCCGCAGCCATTTTGTCCGGATACAATCTGGCGCCTCTCACAAGAAGGCTGCTTATGCCATACATCTTTATCCCTCCGTATATTCAATTGTAGGTTTGCCACGGACAGGATTTTTTATTATTTGCCGGGGATTTGCTGCCTGCGGCTTTCAGCCCAACTTCTCAAGCAGAGCCGGAAGCACCGTGTTAACATCGCCGACCAAGGTGTAGTCCGCCTGATTGATTATCGGCGCGTTCTCATTCTTATCTATCGCGAAGATGACACCCGCCTGATTCACGCCCACCATGTGCTGAATCTGGCCAGAGATGCCCACCGCCATGTAGAAGTTCGGCTTGAGCATGCAGCCCGAAACGCCGATATACCGCTCCTTGCCATACCAGTGCTCCTCCTCGGCTACGGGGCGTGTGCAGCCTATCTCCGCGCCGAGCTTAGCCGCGAGCTTTTCAAAGGAGGGTATGTTGTCCGCGCCGGAAAGGCCGCGCCCGGCCGCTATCACGCGTTTGGCCGCGGCAAGGTTAACCTGCAAGATTTCAAGCGCGTCAACGCCCACAAGCTCAAGGGCGGATTCACAGGCAGGGAAAGGGACTGCCTCCGCCGCGCCCTCCGCCGCCGGCTCGAAGCTGCCCGCGGGCACAGTCAAAACCGCGGGATAGGCACAGCGCTCTCTCTTCACCGCGCCGCCGCCGTGGACAAGGCGCGCGGTCTCCACGGCGTCATCACCGCAGACAATCTCGCTCACATCGCACAATGGGCTGGTATTCAAAAGTCCCGCCGCGCAGCCCGCGGCGAGTCTGCCGTCCGGCGTGTTGTCACACAGCACGAGCGCGGGCGCCTCGTTTTCCACAATCTTGGCAATGCCCGCCAGCTGCACGGCCATGGAACCTGCGCCGTCCCAGCAGTACACCCTGTCCGCCGCGCCGCAGACCTCGGCCGGGGTAATGAGCACCACCTCATCCCCCATGGTTTTTGCGCCCGCCGTCAGCTCTGCCACGGCCGCGGCCTCGTTTGCGATTACAATAAGCTTTCTTGACATGCTCAATCCCTCCTCATATATATTTCTTCAGGGCTTTTACAAAGTCGTCAAGCCCGGTCTCATCGTCCGCCTTATAGACAAGCTTCATGCGCGCCGCGCTCTCAGGCTTGAGCACGGAGATGGTCTGCGCCTTAGCGCCGCATGGCTCAAGCTCAGATGCGTCCCATACCTCAACAGGCTTCTTGCCTGCGGCGAGTATCTCTTTCATGGACGGGAGATGCGCCGGGCAGATATCGCTCGTAACAGACACGACGCAGAGCCCGGAGAGCTTCAGTGTCTCGCTGCGCCTGCCGTTATTGCGCCGGGCGTACACCGCGCCGTCATTATAGCTGAGCGCCTCAACCTCGTTGACCGCTGGAACGCCCATCAGCGCCGCGAGCACGTTGCCCATCTCCTGCGAGTACATATCACCGCTGCCCTCGCCGCAGATGACAAGGCCCACGTCGCCCATCTTCTCAACAGCCTTTTTCAGGAGCACCGCCGTGGAGTACATATCGCCGCAGTCGGGTGTTCTGACGCCGTTCATCTTTTCCGGCCCGCGGGAGAGGACGGCCTTGCGCATCTTGGAGTTATCCAGCGCCTCACCGCCTACGCTCAGCACCTCAACGCTTGAATCTGGTATCTGCGCGGCAAGCTTCATGCCCGCCTCAATGGCGTTGAGGTCATAGGGGCTTATCACCCAGGGCGCGCTTTCAAGGTTGATACTGCGGTCAGGATTGACGGATATTGAGTCCTCATCCTTTATGTACTTGTAACAAACCAGTATTTTCATACTACACCTCGTTTTTTAGTTTTTTGGTGGTTAATCCTTTCACTAATTTTTACCCGCAAATTTCATGCCAAGTGCAAAAAGACCTTCCGCTTTTTTCAGCGGAAGGTCTTTTTCTGCTCATATTCTGTCCCCTCAAGTAGCCTGTAGAGCGTTGTTCTGGCAATGCCCATCTGCTTTGCAACCTTGGACTTATTACCGTCATACTTCTGCATGAGCTCTATCGCCGTCCTCCTCCGCGCGCTCTCGGCGTACTGGTCTATGGCTTTGAGGCGGCTTTCGTGGGCGCTTTCAGGCTCGGCGGCCACGCCGCTCTTGGCGTACAGCTCCGGCGGCAGATCCCGGCGCTCTATGCAGCCGTTGTAGGCGGTGACAACGCCGCGCTCTATCACGTTTCGCAGCTGGCGGACATTGCCCGGCCAGTCGTACTCATCAAGCACCTGCCGCGCCTCAAGCGAGATGCCGGTGACAAGCTTGTTGAACTGGCGGGAAAAGCGCTGGATGAACGCGTCCGTCAGCACGCTTATATCCTCCCTGTGCTCGCGCAGGGGCAGCATGTTCAGCAAGATTATGTTCAGCCGGTAGAAGAGGTCGAGCCGGAACCTTCCGTTCTTTATATATTCCTCCAAGTTCTGGTTCGTCGCCGCAATCAGGCGCACATTCACGGGTACCGCCTTGCTGCTGCCAAGCCTTGTGACCTGTCCATCCTCCAGTACGCGCAGCAAAACGCTCTGCATGTCAATGGGCATTTCGCCTATCTCGTCAAGAAAGAGCGTCCCGCCGTCGGCCTGCTCAAACTTGCCCTTTGCCCCGCTCCGGCTCGCCCCGGTGAAAGCGCCGCTGACATAGCCGAAAAGCTCGCTGCCTATCAGCTCCCTTGGTATGGCCGCGCAGTTTACGGAGATAAAGGGCTTTCCACTGCGCCTTGAGGCGTTATGTATGGAGTGGGCAAAAAGCTCTTTACCCGTGCCGCTCTCGCCGCGGATTAGCACCGTGCAGTCCGTGTCCGCGATACGCTCGGCAAAGTTTTTAAGCTCCGTAAATTTATCGGACGCGCCTATGAGGTCGTCAAACACATAGCTTGCGCCGTTATCCGATTTGCCATGCCGCGGCGCGATGGCAAAAGTCTTTTGCGCGGTGATTATAAGCCCTTTCTGCCCGCCGTAATCCTGCAGGCTGCACGTAACGTAGTACTCGCTCAGCCCCGCCGCCTGAAAGCGCAGCTGCCGCGGCTGGGGCAGCCCGCCCTTGCTTTTCAGCGCGTCCGATGCATAGCCGAGCTCCGGCACTATCTCCTTGAGCCGGTAATTGATTACATCGTTATAGGTCAGGCCGAAGATATGATAGAAAATCTTGTTGGCATAGGTGACCCTGCCCTCGCTGTCGATAATTATGAAGAGATTTTCCGTCTGCGTCTCGCCGTAGCGCTCACCCAGATACGCGTCCTTCATTATCACGTCCTTCGTCACTTTACCTCCGGAAAAGACGCATTCCGTGGCCTCAATCAGCTTGAAAAGGCTGTATATCCGCTCGTCCAGCTCCCGCCGGCGCACGGCCAGCACGACATAGGTCATGCGGTTATATTTTGAGTGGACGGGGAACGCGTAAAACGCATAGTCATGCAGCGCGGGCGCATAGTTCTGCTCACCCACAGTCCACACGCCCGCGCGGCTTTCGGCCACGAGTGAAGCGGCGTTGGTGCCTATATTCTGCTCGGCCATGTTCGTGCCGATGCGCAGGTTTATTTCTCTCAGCTCTTCTTTCAGTCCGGGGTCTCCGTAGCGCCCGAAGAGGTCGAGATTCGGCGCGGCGTAAAAGAGTAGAGCCCTGTTTGCCGTGAGCACGTCTGTCAGACAGCGGTAATACTCCGGCGAGGACTCGCGGATGAGTATGGTGTGGCCGGATACGTGCTCCCGGCTTTTCTCCTTTGCCTCTTTCGATATCTCCGGCAGGCGCTCTCCCAGCTCCGGCAGATTCAGCTGCGGGCTCCGCTCCAGCGAGCGCTGCAAAAGCTTCATCACGGACGCGTCCTGTTCCAGATAAAAGTTCTCCTTATACATACCCGCACCCTTTCTCAAAAGGCCGCTCGGCACCAGTTTGCGCGGCGGCTTCATTGTGCGATTTTTGACGATTATACCAAACTTACAAAGTATCTGTCAAATGGGTCTTTTTAACTATACAAATCTATACAAAATGTCCATGCGTGTATCGTCACGCTACAAATTTGTAGCGTATTGTTTTGTGCCTCGCTACAGTTTTGTATCGGGCAGGGCAGGTAAAGGCCGGAGTTTTTCCGCCGCTGAGGGCTTTGGGGCGAAAAAAAGGGGCTGAAATCGACCTCGCCGACTTTGGCACGGTTTTTGCGTAATTTATTTTAGTGTAGGTTTGCCACAGCTTTAACAAGATTGAAAGGAGAAATTTTATGGATTTTAGGAAAACAGAAGAACAAGAGCTTCTGCTTGAAAGCATTGACGAGTTCTTTGCCCAAAGCAATTTTGACGAAACTTACATTCAGCGCTGCGAGGCCGAGCAGAAGCCCATACGCGAGTTCAAGCTGGCCGCTATAGAGGCGGGCTTCGGCCTGCTGGGCATTCCGGAAGAGTTTGGCGGTGTCGAGGTTGACACCCAGACGCTCATCATGGTCGGCGAGCAGCTTTACAGCCACGGCTACCCCTCCGGTCTGGGCGCGATGCTTCAGGTTGACGACATGCTTGCCTTTGGCACACACGAGCAGCAGAAGAAGGTTATTGACTGCCTGCTCAACGGTGACGGCATGGGCTTCTGCCTCGGCCTGAGTGAGCCGCAGGCGGGCTCCGACAGCAACGCCATCTCCACCTCCTTCGTGCGCAAGGACGGCAAGATAGTCATCAACGGCCACAAGACTTTCTGCACCGACGCCGACCGTGCCAAGTACATGCTGTGTATGGCGAGAGACTTCACCAAAACCGACCTCAAGCCCAACCAGACCATGACCACCTGGCTCGTCCCCATGGACAGTCCCGGCATCACCGTGCGCCCGATGCACAAGGTCGGCCACCGCACACGCAGTATGTGCGAGGTATATCTGGACAACGTCGTGATTGACGAGAGCGATATGGTCGGCGAAGAGGGCAAGGGCTTCCTCACCGTTATGAAAAACTTCGAGGTGGAGCGCCTTGTCATTGCCGCTGACTCTCTGGGCATCGCGGTGTGCTGCTACAATGACGCGCTCAAGTACGCCACCCAGCGCGAGCAGTTCGGCCAGACCATCGGCTCTTTCCAGCTCATTCAGGAGAAGCTGTGCGACATGTACATCAAGATTGAGAACATGCGCAACTTCCTCTACAAGACCGCGTGGAAGAAAGACAATGGCATGTCCATCCGCGTAGACGCCAACCTCTGCAAGCTCTACTGCGCGCAGGCGGGCTTTGAGGTTGCCGATGACGCCATGCAGATTCTCGGCGGCATAGGCTACACCGAGGATCACCGCGTCTCCAGACTGTGGCGCGACGCGCGCATGCACCGCATCGGCGGCGGCACCGACCAGATTATGGTTCACATCGCCGGCCGTGCCCTGCAAAAAGAGATTCTGAAATAAGACCCCGGCCGAAAAAGCCGAGCCTTAAATAAAGAAAGGATGTATAGGAATGGAAAGTAAAAAAACAGACATCGTAAGACTTCTTAAAATCTTTATCCCCCTTATCATCGGCATCATCATCGCAGTCATCCCGCCTTTGAGCGAGGAGCTCACGGTTGAGTCCATGCGCTTTATGGGCATCTTCCTGTGCATGATAATCTGGATGATTTTTGACGTGTTCCCTGACTTCGTCATCACACTGTCGGGTCTGACAGTCATGGTCGCGCTGAAGGTCACCGACTTCGGCACGGCTTTCTCCCCTTTCGCCGGTGCCTCCGTGTGGCTGGTTATCGGCGCGTTCGGCCTCTCCGCCGCCGTGGCAAAGACCGGCCTGCTCAAGCGTCTATCCTTTATGATTCTCAAGCTCTTCCCTGAGAGCTTCCGCGGACAGGTTCTGGCGCTCTACACCGCCGGCTTCGTTATCAGCCCGCTGATTCCCTCCCTCAACGCCAAGGCAGCTATCCTCGCCCCTTTCTCCGCGCAGATTTCCGAGTCCCTCGGCTATGAGAAAGACAGCAAGGGCGCACGCGGCCTCTTCGGCGCCGTCACCATCATCACCACCATCATCGGTATGGCTTTCGTCTCCGGCGCAGTCCCCGTGGCAACCATCATCGGCATGATGCCCGAAGCCGCCGGCGCGGAGCAGACCTGGTTCAGATGGTTTGAAGGCACCTGGCTGTGGATGGTCGTCATACTCGTTCTCAGCTTCATCGCCATCATGGTTCTCTACAATCCCAAGGGCAGCGCAGAGGCTGCCGAAAAGGGTCTTGCAAAGAGACAGCTTGAAGCAATGGGCCCCATCAGCGGTCAGGAAAAGATTGCCGCTGTCGTCCTTGTTTTCGCGCTCGTCGGCTGGATGACCGCCAAGTTCACCGGCCTTAACACCACCGTTGTGGCTATGATTGCCCTGCTGGTGCTCTTCATCACCGGCGTTATGAAAGGCCCCGACTTCAAAAACCAGATTGCATGGACCGCTGTCGTATTCATCGGCACTATCTACAGCCTGGCGTCCCTGCTGTCCAAGATGGGCTGGTCCACCTACCTCGCCGGCGTTCTCAAGCCCATTCTCGCTCCCGTTGCGGGCAACATCTGGATTCTCATCCCCGTCATCTGCGTGGTCGTCTACATTATGAGAATCTTCATCATGTCCCAGACCGCCGCAATCACCATCATCTGGGCCGTGTTCGGCGGCATCACCGCTGAGTTCGGCGTTCATCCCTTCCCCGTGCTGTTCACCGGCTATGTCGCCACCCTCGTATGGCACTACGCGGGCAACAACACCACCACTACCACCTGCCTTGCTGCCACCAATGACAAGATGGTCACCTTCAAGGGCACCTTCCAGATGAACATTGTTTACATGATCATCACCGTCATCGCCTGCATGGCAAGCATCCCCGTGTGGAAGCTCATGGGCTACTGCTGAGCGGAAGCCGGGCAGATATTCTGAAAAACATTTTATAAAAAGAGGTATCAGCAATGGCAAAAAGAACTGACGTTCCCGAATTTGGTATGCTGCGCGGCGTAAAAGTCGTACACGCCTCTACCGTCGTGGCCGGCCCTATAGCCGCCTCACTCATGGCCGAGATGGGCGCCGACGTAATCTGGATTGAGAGCACCAAGTCCCCCGACACCAACCGCGGCAAGGGCGGCATGGGCACCGAGTCCGACCGCAAGAACATGCGCAACATCTCCTTTGACATCCCCTCTCCCGAAGGCCGCGAGATTCTAAAGAAGCTCCTCAGCGACGCGGACATCTTCATCGAGTCCTCCAAGGGCGGCACCTATGCCAAGTGGGGTCTGACCGACGATGTGCTCTGGTCATGGAACCCCAGGCTTGTCATCGCCCACTTCTCCGGCTACGGCCAGAGCGGCGACCCCGACTATGTCAACCGCGGCTGCTATGACCCGGTGTGTCAGGCTTTCTCATGCAGCATGGCTATGCAGGGCTTCCCCGACAGAGAACCCCTCGCCGGCAGAGAGATACCCACCGACTACCTCGCCGGTCTGAGCGGACTTGCCAACATTCTGGCCGCTCTGCGCTGGGCTGAAAAGACCGGCAAGGGCGAGAGCTTCGACATTGCCCAGTATGAAATGGCCATCCGCTTCCAGAACCAGCGCCCCATGGACTGGTACAACCGCCATGTCCCCACCGGCCCTGTCGGCGCGCACAACGATGTTACCGCCGTTTGGGGCACCTACCAGTGCAAGGACGGCAACTATGTGTACATGATGTTCCTCGGCGCAGGTGTTATGAAGAGAGTTCTGCCCTTCTTCGGCTATGAGTTCGGTGTTGAGCCCTTCCCCGCCACGCAGAACTTTGCAAAGGTCGGCACTCCCGGCGGCGACATTCTTGAGGCCAAGGTTCAGGAGATGTGCGCCACGCACACCGCCGCGGAGGTTGAGGAGATGTTCTGCAATCTCGGTGTGCCGTGCAGCCGTGTTATGACCTATGAGATGACCGAGACCCACCCCCACTATCTCGCCCGCGAAACCATAAAAGAGTGGGATGCCGTGGACGGCCGCAAGCTCAAGGGCATTGCCCTCGTCCCCAAGGTCACGAACAACCCCGGCAAGATTTGGCGCGGCTGCCCGACCATCGGCATGGACAACGAGGATATTCTCTCCGACATCGGTTACGGCGAAGAAGAAATCGCCAAGCTCTACGACTCCGGAGTTATCCGCAAGGTCTGATTTTCCCCGTATTTTAAGCCCTCATTTTCTTACTGTCCCCCGCCGTCGTAATGTGGTGGCGGGGGATTCTCTATCTTTTTTCAACATATCACCTTTTAACGGAGATTTTTATGATACAGATAATTATGATTGTGTGCTATCTCCTGCTCACAATCACCATTTCGCTCATCAGCACCAAGCGTGCGCGCAGCAGCACCAGCTCCTTTTATGTCGCCGGGCGCTCCATGCCCGCCATTGTTGTGGCCGCGCTGCTGTTTTCTGAGATTATAGCCGGTTCCGGCACCATCGGCAACGCGCAAAACGCCTACAGCGGCGGCCTTTCAAACGCCGTGTGGGCAAACTGGGGCATGGCGCTGGGCTGCTTCCTTGTCCTTGTCACGGTCTCCAAGTTCTATCGCGCAATGGCGGCTAAATATAACGCCATGACTATCCCGCAGGCCTACGCCGTAATGTTCGGCCCCAAGGTGCGTGTGCTGATGGTCTTTATCGTCGCGCTTGCATATATAATCATGTACTCCACCCAAGCCCCCGCCGCAGCCACCATCCTCTCCCCGCTCCTGGGGCTGGATGAGAAGCTGATAACCTGGCTGATAACCATATTCTTCATCGTCGTAGCGATAACCGGCGGCATGGTCGGCGCGTCATGGATAGGCGTTGTACATACGGCGGTCATGTTCATCGGCATGCTCTTCGTCTGTGTGCACGCGGTCAAATCCGTGGGCGGTTTGAAGCTTATGCACGCCGCGCTCCCCGCCGGATACTTCTCCGTCATCGGCGCCCAGCCCATGACCACTCTCGCCAGCGCCCTCGGCACGGCGATTTCTTTCCTCGCCTCCTCCAACGTCACCACCGCGCTCTTCGGCTCAAAAGACTATAGGGCCGCCAACCGTGGCATTCTGATAGCTGGCTGCGCGGTCATCCCCTTCGCGCTCCTCCCCGCCTTTATCGGCATGAGCTCCAAGCTCGCCCTGCCCGGCATCAAGGCCAGCGGCGCGCTTTTCCAGATGGCAAACAGCCTCGGCGCGGTAAGCAGCGGCGCGCTCAGCATGGCGATAATCGCCGCTATCTGGTCGACCGCGCCCACGCTTTTGATAATCATATCCGCCACGCTCACCAAGGACTTCTACCTCACCAAAATCAAGCCCAGCGCGAGTGAGCGCCAGCAGCTGCGCTTTTCCTACCTCGTCATCGCCGTGGCCGGTATCGCCGGCACATGGATGGGGCAGAACGCCGGCTCCATACTCAACAACATGCTCGGCGCTTTCCAGATCCGCTCCATCGTCGGCATCGTGTTGCTCGCCGCGCTCGCGTGGCCGCGCGTCAACGCCCGCTCCGCTTTCTGGTCAATGCTCTGCGGCGGCGCGGTGGCCGCGGTGTGGTTTTTCGCGGGCAGTCCGTTCTCCGTCGCCCCGCTGTGGCCGGGCGCCGCCGTCTGCCTCGCAGTGCTCATCCCGCTCACCCTCGCCAACCGCGACAAGGTATCGGACGGTTACGCAAAGTACAGCGAGGCAAAAAAACTCGCCTGCCGGTGAAAATTTTAAAGCGGAAAATTTAAAAACGCACAAGCCCGTGTCTCCCGACACGGGCTTGCCAGCTTGTCAAAAAAGTCTTTTTTGACTTTTTT